>NZ_NFIY01000021.1:0-42871 GCF_002163455.1 Megasphaera sp. An286
TGGAACAGATGAAAACAGCTATCAGCGACGCGGCATATGAAAGCGGCAAAGGGATAACGGTCACGCAGAAGACGGACGATCAGAAAGGAAGCATCGCAGTCAATGCCGGCAAAGGCTTAGGATTTGATGAACAGGACGGCAACAAGCTGATGGTCAATACGGGCGACGGCCTGACGGTAGACAGCAGCAACAAGGTAGCTGTTAAGTATGATGATACGAATCTGACCATGACAGACGGCGCATTAGATTTAAAAGATGTCATCAGTCTGGAAAAAGTAACAGCAACGAATGGCTTTTATGTAGATGGCGGGCCGAGCCTGACGACTGCTGGCTTGAAGATTGGTGAAAATACGAGCCTGACCAGTACGGGGTTGACGACATCGGAAGGCACGTTCAGCACTTCAGTAACAGTAGGAGATACAAATTCTATTCAGATCGGTAACGGTAAAATCTCTGGTTTAGTGACAGATTCTATCAAAAATGATGGCGATGCTGTTAGCGTAGGGTATTTGAATAAATATATTGATACTGACGCTGGATTAGCCGTGCAGTATGACGATGCAAGTAAGTCGTCTATTACATTAAAGGATACGACGATTGAAGGATTAAAGGCAACAGACCAACTGATGCAAAATTCTAATTTTGCTGCTACAGTGGGGCAAGTATGGGATGTAGATCATAAGGTTGGCAATTTAAAATGGTCTACAACACATAATTTAAAGGGTGTAGAAGACTTAACTGAAGCTGCATCGATTTTAGATAATAAGATAGGTACTGGTCAATTTGGAGGTACTAATTGGTTGGTTAACAATGTGAGTGATTTGACTAGTGCGGTCAGAACATTAGATACTACGATTGGAAACCTTACGTTTAATGATAATAAGTTAAATGGCTCACATTTAACGGTAACAGCCGCTTTGGATGTGTTAAATGATGCTATTGGACCAATGAAATTTGGTCCTACCAGCTTCTTGAAAAATCAAGGTAACCTATCTGGAGCTGTAGAAATTCTGGATCGTAATCTTAATAGTGCATTAAGTGCGATTGGGGTATTTACTACTACAGATGAATACGGGAATAAAATTCCTTCTACAGAAATTGATTGGGGCGGAAAAAATCACTTTTATTACATTTCCAATGGAACCGTCGTTGACGGCATGAGTATTCTTGACAATCAAATTTATAACATTAATACTCAATTAGGTTTGTCTGTTACCGGTTCTATTGATTGGGGAACATCTGCTCATTTAAGCGGGTCTTCAATCATTGATGGCATGAAGAATTTAGACACTGCGATTACTCGATTAGAAACTCGTGTTGGTGACCTTGAAAAGCAGTCCGGTACCCAGTCAGCTTCGAATACAAACAGCGCGATTTCGGAAGGTACTACGGCAGAAGCAGCTGCTGAATCGGCTCCGACAGAAACGACAGCGACTGAAACTCCGACGGCTGCGACTATGGAATCTGCCATAGCGAAGGCTCCGGCAGCAGCGAATTCCATGCTGAGCAGTGCGCAGCCCATGACGATGGCTTTAAACGCGCCGGCACCAGCGAACGGTGATCCTGCCCCGGTAGGAAATCCGACTGGCGGAGATATGAGCAACATCCATACGGATGGAGATACAACTATTGTTGAAAAAGACTTCACCGTAGAAGGCAATTCTACCTTTAATGGATCTGCTACGTTTGAAAAAGGGGCAGATATGAAGGGGAATAAGATTACCAATGTAGCGGCTGGTACAGAAGCAACTGACGGCGTAAACTACGGTCAGTTGCAAGCCGTACAAAATCAAGTCGATGCAAACTCGCAGAACATCGGCATCTTAGGCAGCGCAGTCAACAAGCTGGGCGACCGCATTGAACGGGTCGGCGCAGGGGCAGCGGCGTTGGCGGCCTTGCATCCGCTGGATTTCGATCCGGACAACAAGCTGGACTTCGCGGCGGGCTTTGGTAACTACCGCGGCGCGAGCGCAGTCGCTGTAGGCGCTTTCTATCGGCCCAGCGAAAACGTCATGTTCAGCGTCGGCGGCGCATTCGGCGGCGGCGAAGACATGGTGAACGCCGGCGTATCCTTCAAGGTCGGCGCAGGCTCGGGCAGCGCGACGACGTCGCGGACGGCTATGGCCAAGTCGCTCAAGTCCATGCAGGAAGTCGTGGCTTCCCAGGACGCCCAGCTGGCGCAGCAGCGCGAACAGATCGACAAGCTGACGGCGATGGTCGAGCTCCTCATGGAACAGAACGGCCAGGCGCAGCCGAAGGACGGCGACGCCCAGGCGGCACAGCCGCAGCAGTAAGACTTTTTGGACAGCCGCGACAGGCTGACCAAAGGCAAGAGAATACGGGTCGGGGGATGTCCTCCGGCCCGTTTTTTCTGGGCAAAAATAATTTCCAAAATATAAAAAGTTCATAAAATATAAGGAATATACCTGCGTAGTGTTTAATCTTTTTGATATCCTGGCCTTTGTTTCGTATATATGCTAAGGATTTCCTCCTATTTCTTTCGATTTCTTTTCGGATTTTTGCAGAAATTCAGATTTTTAAGGAAATAAATATATTTCTTGATGTCCCATATACAGTAGAGGGGCGAGCAGGGAAGACGGCGCGCCTCACCGGAAGTATACGTATCCTAAGTGAAGGGAAAGGAGGAAGGACCGATGGCAGAACGTACGCCTGTTTCCAGCAAGCTGAAGCTGACCGTGTCGTATCAGGACGGCAGCGGCGCGCAGAAGACCCGTCAGGTCACGTTGGCTCATTTGAAGTCCGGCGCAGAGCCGGCCAATATCGTCGACGTCGTGACGGCTCTCGGCACGCTGCAGGACGACCCGTTTACGGCGATCCGCGAAGTGGTGGAACACGAGATTTCGGCCTAAGGGCCCGACCATACTAGAGAAAGGAGGTACCGGCTATGGCTGTGACGAAAACGAGAACGCTCCAGCTCGAATTTCTCGACGGGGGCGGCAACAGCGTCGTCTACTCCCTGAAGGACCCGAAAGAGGGTCTGGATAAGGCGACGGTCGAAGCGGCGGCCCGGACGATTGTCGAGAAGAAGGTCTTCGCGACGGCTGACGGCGACCTGGCGTCGCTGAAGCAGGGCCAGATCGTGACCCGCAGCGTCGAGACCATCGACGAGTAAAAAAACGCGCCGGGCGGCATGTCTCGGGCCCAATGCCTGAGGCCGCCTGCCGGCGCATATTATGTGAATAGATTGGAGGAGTTCGAAATGACCGAAGCGCTGCGGCCTTGGATTCGCGAGGCCCAAAACGGCAGCACCGAAGCTGTCGAATTTATTTTAGAGCAGTTTCATCCCCTCATCTGCAAGCATTCGCGGAAGAACCGCCATCACTACGACTCGATGGACGAGGCTCGTTCGACGGCTCATTTGGCGATTATCGACTGCATCCACGCCTTTGACCTGAACAGCGACGAGGATGCGCCGCGGGCCTTCAACCGCACGATTCAGAGCCGGTTTCGCCGGGAAAGCCGCCAGAACCAGGTGTACTGGGCGAGGGTGGAGAAGAACATCGTCGGTGAGGACGAGGCCACGGATTTGCCGCCCATTATCGACGAGCTGGCACCGGACCCGCATCACTACATGGATTTCGTCGGCCTGCGGGACGCCCTGGAGCTGCACCTGAGCCGCCTCAGCGAACGGGAACGGCGGTTTTTGCATCTGCGCTACGCCGCCGATATGACGCTGGCCGCCATCGCCGCCCTGCACGGCTTGTCGGCTTCGCAGGTCTGCAAGGTCATCAAGGCGGCGGAACATAAATTAAAATCGGCCATGACGGCCCAGGAATACAAGGATATTTCGCCATGACAGCTGTGCCGGATGATGCGGACTCGTGCGTCCGGCATCAGTGCGAACGTGGCGAAGACGGGGAGCTGAGAGGCTCTTTTTTTTGTGCCCGAAACAGGGAGATGGTGCCGATTTTGGCATAGCTGCGTTGTTGCCAAGGCGTACACATGTTTGGTATAATTCAGGTAGAAGGAGGCGAGGCCGTGAAGCGAATCAAGGACTGGGAGGAGCTGACCATACAGGATAATTTCCTGTTTTTAAAGGTCATGCAGAATAAGCGTCTGTGCCAGCATTTAATTGAGAAAATACTGCAAATCAAGATCGTCGAGATCACCTATCCCGATACGGAAAAGAGCATCGACGTCCGCTGGGACAGCAAGAGCGTGCGCCTCGACGTGTACGTCAAAGACGAAACGGGGCGGGTCTACGACATCGAAATGCAGTGCGAAAACGAAGCGAACAACGGCCTGGCCAAGCGGACGCGGTATTATCAGGGAATAATCGACATGGAGCTCTTGAATAAAGGCGACGTATATGATAACTTAAAGCCATCCTATATTATATTCATTTGTACCTTCGACGCCTTTGCCAAAGGCCGGCCCATGTATACCTTTCGGAACCGCTGCGTAGAAGAAGACGGCTTGGAGCTGAACGACGAGGCGACGAAGATATTCCTGAACAGCAAGGGAGACAGCGAGACGCTGGACCCGGATGTGCGGGCGTTTTTGAGATACGTAGACGGAAAGGCGGCGGAGGGGAAGTTTATGAAAGCCGTAGAAGACGAAGTCATGAGGGTAAAGGAACACAAGGAAACGAGGCGAGAATATATGACGTACGCAATGGAAATTAAACGGCGCGAGCTGGCGAAGTTTAAAGAAGGCCGAGAAGAAGAGCGGTCGTCGATTATTTTGAACATGCTGAAAGACGGTGTTGCTAAAGAAATCATAGCAAAATATGTACGTGTTTCTGTGGAATATGTTACAGAGCTAGGAAAAAAGAATCACTTATTGTAATCTGAATAAGGCATCTGCGGGAGTGGACGCCTTATGTTGTGAGGCAGGGCCTCGTTTTTGCAAGGGAGACAGCGAGGCCTTGGACCCGGATATACGGGCGTTCCTGTGGTACGTTGATGGAAAAGCGGCCGAAGGGGCCTTTGTGCAGGCCTTGGATACGGAAGTGAAAGCTATCAAGCAGCATAAAGAAACGAGGCGAGAATATATGACCTTGGCGATGGAGTTAAAGAGACAAAGACAATTCGGCCGAGAAGAAGGCCGAGAAGAGGGGCGAGAAGAAGGGCGGCAAGAAGAACGGTTAAAAATGATACTAGCGATGCTGCGGAAGGGATTTTCCGTAGAGAGTATTGCAGAATGTGTGCAAACCTCGGTAGAATATATCATGGAATTAGGAAAAAAGAATCATTTGTTGTAATCTGAGTAAGGCATTTGCGGAAGCGGGTGCCTTATTTCATGAGATGGGATCTCGCTTTTTGCAAAGACGACAGGAGATGCTGGATCCCAGACGTGCAGGCGTTCCTGCGGTACGTCGATGGAAAAGCGGCGGAAGGGGCGTTTGTGCAGGCCTTTTGTAAAAGCGACAGCGCGAAGGCTATGCAGGTGTTTTGCGGTACGTAGACGGCGAGGCGACGCAGCAATTGAGAGCCGTCTCAATGGCTCGGGAATGGGGCGATATTTCATCGGGACTATTGTGCCGGATGCTGAGGACACGTGCGGCTGGCATCCGTGGGAAGGTGACGGCGAAGGGCTGCGTGATTCTTTTCTCAGAGCATACGCCATGCCCCGGCGCAGAACATACGAAACAGACCGAAGGACGAGGAACATGGGTCGTCTTTCGGTCTGTTTTTTTACTTTCATTGGTTTTGTATAAGTCTTATGGGATGCCCGGTATGTTGAGGGGAAATGCGTGAGGACGGGCTGCGTCCGGCGTGTCCGGTACGTAGACCGTCAAAAACGACGGCAGCACTTCCAAATCGAGGGGGAAGGCCGGCCCTTCGTCGCCGTCCATATTGGTCGACAGGGGATGGTCGTCTACGATGGAGATCTTGGCCCGGGTCGTCGTCATGAGGGTCATGTATTCGCTGCTCAGGGGCGCGCCGGCGAGAAATTCCGGCACGAGCTTGAGCAGGTCCAAATAGGTAAAATCCTTGAATACGGCCAGCCAGATTTTGCCGTCGTCTACGCGGGCCTGGGGGGCGATGTTGCGGAAACTGCCGACGGAGCTGGTCAGCATGGCGACGAGCAGGGGCGAGCGGTAAATCATTTTGCCATCGTCCGTTTCGATTTTAAACAGCGACGTCTGGTGGTTCTGCAGGGCCTTGATGCCCGTGAGGAAATAGGCCAGCGGCCCGAGACGGGTCTTCTGTTCAATAGAGACGTGTCCTACGGCTTCGGGCATGATGCCGGCGGCAATGGTGTTGACGAAGTAGCAGTCGTTGGCCCGGGCGATGTCGACCTTCGTCGTCCGGCAGTGCTTCAGCATGGCAATGGCTGCTTCAGGGTGCAGGGGAATGCGCAGGGCCCTGGCCAAATCGTTGACTGTCCCCAGGGGGATAAATCCGAAATTGATCGGGCGGTTGGCCTGTGCCAGGCCGTTGATGGTTTCATTCAGCGTGCCGTCGCCGCCCATGGAAAATACGGCGTGAAATCCGGCCAGGGACGCTTCCTTCGCCCAGGCCGTGGCATCGCCGGCTTTTTCCGTCTGTCTCAGCTCTACGAAATCAAACATAGTCTCCAGCTGCGCTTTCAGTGCGTCCTTATGATATTTGGCCCGTTCCCGGCCGGCTGTCGGGTTGATAATCAGCATACACCGTTCCAAAGTACATATCCCTCCATGCTGTTAAAATACGCCGTAGCTGTAGGCTGTAATAATGTACTATTATTATAGCCAGAAACGATTCGCAAGTGAAGACGGGAAGGGGGGATTTGTAAAAAAATTTTTACAGCAGACTCATCACGGCGACGGAAAAGGAGTTGACCTGCTGTTGTCGAACATAATACATAATATAGTAAAATAAAATATAGCAAAATAAACAAACATAGCAGGGGAGGAATGACTATGAACATGCAATTTGACGCGTCTCAATATCCCTATGCGTCGCGCCGGGAGGTCGTATACGGCCGCCGCGGCATGGTGTGCACGTCCCAGACCCTGGCCGCCCAGGCGGGCCTCGATATGCTCAAGCAGGGCGGCAACGCCGTGGACGCCGCCTTGGCGACGGCTATCAGCTTAGTCGTCCTAGAGCCGACGAGCAACGGCCTGGGCAGCGACGCCTTCGCCCTCATCTGGACGAAGGGCAGGCTCCACGGCCTGAACGGCAGCGGCTGGTCGCCCCAGGGGCTGACGTGGGACAGCCTGCATGATAAAGGCTTAGACGCCGTGCCGCACCGGGGCTGGGCGCCGGTCATGGTGCCGGGCGCGCCGGCGGCCTGGGCGGAAATCCACGAGCAGTTCGGCAAGCTGCCCTTTGAAGCTCTCTTTGAGCCGGCAATCTATTACGCTGAACACGGCTATGCCGTCATGCCGAATTTGGCCGCCATGCTGGCTGAAAGCTGGGAAAGCTTTGCGCCCTATCGGGAGGAAGAGGCCTTTTCCGGCCTGTTTTCTACCTTTTTCCCAGAGGGACGGCCGGCCCGGGCCGGGGAAATCCTGCATCTTCCCGACCACGCCGCGTCGCTGCGCCTGCTCCGCGACACACGCTGCCGGGCCCTGTACGACGGCGAGCTGGCTGAGGCTATCGACGCCTGGTCGCGCAGGACCGGCGGCTATATCCGCAGGGACGATCTGGCGGAATACAAGCCCCAGTGGGTCGAGCCCATCCATACGAACTACCGGGGCTACGACGTGTGGGAGATTCCGCCTAACGGCCACGGCCTAGTCGTGCTGATGGCCATGAACATCGCCAAGGGCTTCGATTTCGTCGAGCGGGATACAGTCGAGTCCTTCCACCGGCAGATTGAAGCCATGAAGCTGGCCTTTACGGACGGCCGCCAGTACATTGCCGACCCACGGTTCATGAAGACCGACGTGTCCTACTGGCTGTCTGACGAATACGCCGACATGCGCCGCAGCCTCATCGGCGAAGAAGCGGTGCTGCCGACGCCGACAGACGCCAATAACGGCGGCACGGTCTACCTGTGCGCCGCCGACGCGGAAGGCAATATGGTCTCGTATATCCAGAGCAACTTCGACGGCTTCGGCTCGGGCATCGTCATTCCGGGACGGGGCATCGCCCTGAGCGACCGGGGCAGCAATTTCAGCATGGACCGCAGCAGCGACAACTGCGTCGGCCCGCGCAAGAAATCGTACCATACGATTATCCCCGGCTTCCTGACCAAGGACGGGCAGCCCGTAGGCCCCTTTGGCGTCATGGGCGGCTTCATGCAGCCGCAGGGACAGATGCAGGTCCTCATGAACACCATCGATTACCACCTCAACCCCCAGGCGGCCCTCGACGCGCCGCGCTGGCAGTGGGTCGGCGGCAAGCGCATCGAAGTAGAGCCGGCCGTTCCGTCTGAAATCGTAGAAGGCCTGCGGGCCAGGGGACACGACGTCGTCGTCAATCCCAACATCATTTCGTACGGACGGGGCCAGATCATCTGGAGAAATGACGAAGGCGTCCTCATGGGAGCGACAGAACCCCGGGCTGACGGCGTCGTCGCCGCCTGGTAAGGGACGGAGCCAGCGAGCCTGTCCCGGCATTTCCGACGAGTACCAGAGAATGATTGTACTGTTTTTCACAAATAAATTTTTTGCATGACAATAAAAAATTAGGCCTATTATCCCTTTGACAAGACTGACAGCGTGCGGCGCCTGCGTACGCTGTCAGTCTTTTTGTCATGTCCTGAAAGGACAAAATATACTAGAAATGCATTACTTATGGCCTGTAATTGCGATTTTAGTATATGGCGAATATTTTTTGCAAAAGACATTGCAAAAATTTTATTGCGATGATAAAATCTTATCGAAATAAGAAAGGAGGGGACGACATGAGAAAATTAGAGACCTATATACCATTAGTAGAATTTTTGGGAAAAGCCTTAGGGGAACATTGTGAAGTAGTATTACATGATGTAAGCGATCCGGAACATTCTATCGTGGCTATTGCGAATGGACATCTAAGCGGACGCAGTATCGGCGGCTCGCTGACCGACATGGTGCTGAAGCTCCTTCGTCAAGGCAATAAGGAACAGACGCAGTATGTCGTCAATTACCACGGCAAAGGGAGTACGGGTCATCTGTTTCGCTCGTCTTCTTATTTTATCCGAGGCGACGAAGGCTCGATCATCGGCGTGCTGTGCCTCAACTACGACGTGCAGCCTTACATCACGGCCCGGGAGATCATCGATAAGGAAATCCTCAAGGGCCTGAAGCTGGAAGAATTCCTTCCGGCAAGCCACGAAGACGCCGTGCCTGCCGACGCCGTCGAGAATTTGTATAAAAACGCCGGCGATGCCATCGAGAGCATGATCGACAAGCGGCTGGCGGAATATCCCGTAGAGCCGAAGCGCCTGTCTATGAAAGAACGCATTCAGGTCAGCCATGATTTGAATGAGGACGGCCTGTTCCTGCTCAAGGGCGGGATTTCGGCCCTGGCCGAGAGGCTGGAAGTATCGGAGCCGACCGTATATCGGTATTTGCAGCGCATCCGCAGGGAAGAATAAGCGGACGAGCTGATTTGAAGATTGGGTAATGTATCGGATTTGGAATAGGGGACGAAGCCGGTATTCATTATATTTTTGTCATATATTTTGTAAAGGAGATGGATTTTTAACATGGCAACCACAAAGTTGACTCACGCCCAGAAAGCTGGCATGACGGAAGCGGAATGGAAAGAAGCGATTAAGTTTGACGGCACCGACTGGGGCTGGGTCATTATGAGTATCGGCATGGCTATCGGCGCCGGTATCGTATTTCTCCCCGTACAGGTAGGTATCGCCGGGATTTGGATTTATTTGTTATCTTCGGTCATCGGCTATCCGGCTATGTATTTGTTCCAGAAATTATTTATTAATACCTTGGCTGCCGCGGAAAAAGCGGAAGACTATCCCAGCATCATCGCCGGCTACCTCGGCAAGAACTGGGGCTTCTTCCTCGGCGTATTGTATTTCATCATGCTGGTTATCTGGGTATTCGTATATTCTACGGCCATTACCAACGACAGCGCGTCCTTCCTCCATACCTTCGGCGTGACGGACACGGTCCTTTCAGATAACCCCTTCTATGGCTTAGCCATTATCTGCATCCTCGTAGCCTTGGCTTCCCGCGGTGAAAAGCTGCTCTTCAAGCTGTCTACGGGCATGGTTCTGACGAAAATCGGCGTTATCGCCATCCTGGGCGTCATCATGGTACAGCACTGGGATTTGGCCAACTTCGGCTCCTTCCCCGACTTTGAATACCTCATCAAGCAGACGATCATCATGCTGCCCTTTACGCTTACGTCTATCCTGTTCATCCAGAGTCTGAGCCCCATGGTTATTTCCTACCGGGCCCACAACAAGTCCATCGAAGTCGCCCGCTACAAGGCGATCCGCGCGATGAACATCGCCTTCGGCATCCTCTTCGTCGTCGTATTCTTTTATGCCATTTCCTTCAACCTCGCCATGGGTCACGACCAGGCCGTTGAAGCGTACTCCAAGAATATTTCCTCCCTGGCTATGGCCGCACAGGGCTTTGAAGGCAACTCCGTCCGCATCATGAGCCTGGTTCTGAACATCTTCGCCGTTATGACGGCATACTTCAGCGTATTCCTCGGCTTCCGCGAAGCCTGCCACGGCATCGCCCTCAACTGCCTGCGCCGCATGATGCCGGAAGAACGCATCAATAAGGGCGCTCTGAAATTCGGCATCCTCATCTTCGCCGTTCTCGTATCCTGGGGCGCTATCGTGCTCAACGCGCCGGTCCTCAGCTTTACGTCTATCTGCAGCCCCATCTTCGGCCTCGTCGGCTGCCTGATTCCGGCTTACTTAGTTTACAAAGTGCCGATGCTGCATCAGTTTAAGGATCTCAGTCTGAAGATCATCATCTTCACCGGCATCTTGTTAGTTATTTCTCCGTTCTTGGCATTTTCGTAAAAAGGAGCGTATGATAGTATGACAAACGCAAAATGGGAGAGAATGATTGAAATCATGAAGACGGACGTCGTTCCGGCAACGGGATGTACGGAACCTGTATCGCTGGCCTTCGCTGCGGCTACGGCTGCCCGTGAACTGGGCGAACCGGTTCAGTCCATCGAAGCCCGCGTATCGGCGAACCTTATGAAAAACGGTATGGGCGTCATGGTGCCCGGTACAGGCCGTCCCGGCTTGTATATTGCCGCAGCTGTCGGCGCCTTGGGCGGCGACCCCTCTAAGGACCTGCAGGTTCTCAACGGCATTCCTGCCGACATCATCGAAGCCGGCAAGCAGATGGTAGACACGGGCCTCGTCACGGTCGGCATCGCCCGTGAAGTTCCCAACGTCCTCTACTCTGAAGCCCTGGTAAAAGGCAAGGAACACAGCGTCAAAGCCTGCATTGCCGATTCCCACACCAACGTCATCCGCATTGAAAAAGACGGCGAAGTCATTTTCAACGTAGAACAAGAAGAAGACAACAGCCTGGAAGAAAAGAACGCCTTCCTCAACGGCTTGTCCGTGAAAGAAATCATCGAATTCGCCGAAAACGTTCCCCTGGAACAGGTCGATTTCATGAAGCAAGCCGAAGCCTTGAACGACGCCCTCTCTAAAGAAGGCCTGACGGGCAAATACGGCCTGGCAATCGGCTGCGCCCTCCAGCGCAAGCAGGAAAAAGGCCTCGTCGGCAAAGACCTGATGAACGAAGTCGTCATCCGCACGGTCGCTGCATCGGACGCCCGCATGGGCGGCGCTCCCCTGCCGGCCATGACCAACTCCGGCTCGGGCAACCAGGGCATTTCGGCGACGGAACCTGTCGTCGTCGTAGCGGACTACGTGAAAGCCAACGACGAAGACCGCCTCCGCGCTATGGTCTTGTCCCACATGATGGCCATTTACACCCATTCCTTCCTGCCGAAGCTGTCCGCCCTGTGCGCGACCCTGACGGCATCGATGGGCTCGGCGTCGGGTATGGCCTGGCTCCTCGACAGAGAACACGCTGAACAGACCATCAGCAACGCCATCTGCAGCATGACCGGCGACGCCATCGGCATGGTCTGCGACGGCGCGGCCAACAGCTGCTCCATGAAGGTCGTCACGGCCGTATCGTCGGCATACCGTTCTGTCATGCTGGCTCTCGACAACATCCGCGTCGGCGGCGACGACGGCCTCGTAGCGCACGATGTAGACGAATGCGTCCGCAACGTAGGCTGCCTGGCCTGCCACGGCATGAAAGTAACGGACGACGAAATCCTCAACATCATGCTCCACAAAAACAAAGGCTGCTAATCTTGCAGAATACCTGATACCTTACACCCTTCATAATACATAACAAAAAACACGAGCTCGGGATATTTCCCGCTCGTGTTTTTTTGTTGTGCAACTTTCGGCTGCGAAATGGGACTATCGTACCTAAAACCTGCCGCGAGGCGGTTTACCGTAACTTCAGCGTGTATATATATGACATGATAAGAGCAAGTACAGCGAAAGGTCGGTTCTATTTTGGGCGTAGAACTTGAAGTGCAAAATTAGGGAAAGGGAAAAAGGCGGGGCTGGGCAATAGCCGTGTGTGGATTCATCTGAATTATGGAATCCTATGCTGTGGTAAGGGAGGGGCGGAAACAGCGGCCTGAACGTCGATGATACGGCGGCGTCGCTTAGCCATGGAGATAACAGCGTATCTGTCGGAGCAGACGGAACGACGGTAACAGGCGATTTGAACGTGACTGGCGACTTGACTTTCAACGGTGGTCGGCCTCACCTTCCGCGTCGGTGAAGGCGTCTCGGAAGCCCCGGCTGTTAAGGATACCGAAACGAAGCAGCAGATGGATGCGATGAAGCAGGAAATCGAAATGCTGAAGGCAGAACTCGAACAGTTGAAGAATAAAGATACGGAAGGCACGAACGATAAGAACTAACTCCGTGTGACAGGGAACCATCTCTTAGGATACTAACAACGCAAAAGCATCGGGTTCAGGTATGTATATGTATCTGAGCCCGGTGCTTTTGTGCAATTCGCTGCTCGTTTTGTGTATTGCCGCTGCTATACAGGGGCGAACTTCGTCATCGTGCCTCCTCCTTTCCTTCGCAGGGCCGACGCCCCTTTTCTGCGTTGGTAGTTGCCCTTCAACATGAAATGGCGGCGTTTTCCATATACCCCCTGCATATTTGCAAAATACCCCCTATGCGTATATAAAATCGGCATACCTGCGGCATAAACCAGATAAGCTCCCTCCCCGCCATGCTGCAAAGCGGAGAAGGAGCTTATCTATTGTTGCTATTCACTTGTTGGTTCTCTTACAAAAGAAATAACCGCCCGTAGTCGCTAAACGTTGGCGGTATATTTCTACTGTTACTATTAGGGGCTATAACCGTTTGTCGGTGTAATGCCTCATTTTTATTTCATCTTTATTATATCGGCTATGGAAATCCTCGTCAAGGAATTTCGCCGCCCGGCTATGCATATCCTGATAACGGTCTTAAACAGGGACGACCTTATCGTATCAGGCGGGACAGGCAGGGTTCGAACTGGACGCCTTCGCGGTAGTCCGAGCCGGAGCGGTAGGTGTACTCGATGGCGCAGCTGACGAAATCCATGGCCTGCAGCACGGCTTCGTGGAGCGACGCGCCGTTCATCGTCGCGCCGGTCAGGACGCTGGCGAAGAGGTCGCCGGTGCCGCAGGTGCTGAAGGGGATGCGGGGCGTTGTGCTTTCGTCGAAGGTGGCCGTAGCCGCGTCGTAGCTGGCGACTTTGATTTCTTCGTTCGGAGCGGGCACGCTGGTGACGACGATTTTCTGCGGGCCCAGCTCGGCCAGTCCGCTGCATACTTCCCGGATGCGCTGGGTATTGGGAACCGTTTTGTCAAAGGGCGTGCCCAGCAGCAGGCAGGCTTCCGTGTAGTTCGGCGTGACGATGGTCGCGCGGCTGACGAGCTTTTTCATTTCCGTGATGATATCCGGCGTAAAGACGGGGTACAGGACGCCGTTGTCGGCCATGGCCGGGTCGACGACGATCAGCGTATCTTCGCTGGCGAAGCGGCGGATGGCGTCGGTTACGATGGCGATTTGGCCGGCGTCGGCCAGAAAGCCGCTGTAGATGGCGTCGTAGGAAAGGCCCAGCTCCTGCCATTTATCCATAAAGCCGTTCATATGGGGCGTAAAATCGGAAAAGGTGTAGTTTCCGTAGGTAAGGTTATTGCTGAACATGGCCGTCGGAAAGGGACATACCTGGATTCCCATGGCGGAAATGACGGGAATGGCGGCAGTCAGGGAACAGCGGCCGAAGGAACACATGTCGTGAATTGCAAGTACTCGTTTGGTTGCCATAAATATCGCGCCTCCTCGCGTAAACTGTATACCCATTTTACCGCATTATATGGCAGGAGTAAATGAGACAGATGGCGGCGATTCTGTATTCTTCGCGGCCAATCTACTCGCGGCGTCTGTCCTATGGTATAATAACAGAAAATCTGTTGGCATGGAGATGGAGGAATTAGGATGGCCCAAGAGGAACGGGTAATTATGGGACTGAGCGTAAAAGCCATGGTATTTTTTGAAGGGCGGTTGCTGCTGCTGCAGAAAAACGACGCCGAAGGGCTCCACCACTGGGAATTTCCCGGCGGCGGCCTGCATTTTACGGAGGATTTCGAAGCCGGCCTGCGCCGGGAGGTGCAGGAGGAAACGGGACTGACTGTGGATCTCGAAGCGCCTGTCGGCATTTGGAGCTACCAGAAGCGAGACGGCCAGTTTTTAAACGGCGTCATCTTTTCGGCCCTGGCAGACAGCGGCGATGTCGTCTTGTCGGACGAGCATCTGGCCTATCGCTGGGTGTCGCCGGAAGAGTTTCACACCTACCGGATTCACGGCTCCCTGCGGCGGTCCCTGCGGCAGATGAAGGGCTTTGCTTACGAGCGGAGCTACGAGCTGCTGCGCGATTTTTTAGCGATTGATTGAGGAGATGCAAATGGATAGAAAGAGACAGGAACGGGCTCCCTTTGTCGAGGCGCTGGAAGCCTACTGCCGGCTGGGCATGACGCCCTTTCACACGCCGGGGCACAAGGGCGGGCGGAGCAGCTCAGCGTATCAGCGCGGCCTGTTCGGCGACGCCCTGCGCCGCGATTTGGGGCTGATGTACGCGCTGGACGATTTGTTCCAGCCCGAAGGGCCGCTGAAGGAGGCCATGGAGCTGGCGGCGGACCTATACGGCGCGGGACGGACCTTCTTTTCCGTCAACGGCACGACGGCCTGCATCGAAGCCATGATACTGGCTGTCTGCCGACGCGGCGATTATATCATCATTCCGCGGGAGGCCCACCGGTCGGTCATGGGCGGCCTCATCCTGAGCGGCGCCATACCGGTGTACATGGAAAGCCGCTTTGCCGAAAAAGAGCAGATTTCTCTGGGGCCTGACCTGGAAAGCTTACAGGCCGCCATTGCCGCCTGCCCGCAGGCCAAGGCCGTCTTGTTCACCTACCCGACGTACGACGGCATCGCCGGAAATTTGGAGGACATGGCCCGCTATGCCCATGAGCAGGGGATGGTCGTCCTCGTCGACGAGGCCCACGGGGCTCACCTGCCCTTTTGCGGCGACTTGCCGAAGGATGCCCTGTCCTGCGGCGCCGACTGCACGGCCCAGAGTACCCATAAGCTGACAGGGTCTCTGACGCAGACGTCGATGCTCCACTGCCGCCGCGGTTTTCCCCTGACGGATAAGGTCGCTGCGGCCATGGCCCTCGTCCAGTCCACGAGCCCCCATTACTGGTTTTTGGCCTCCCTGGACAGCGCCCGCCGGCAGCTGGCCTTTCATGGGACGGAACTCGTCGGGCAGGCCGTCGGGCTGGCCCGCCAGGTGCGCTCGGAACTCAACGGCATAGACGGCCTGTATTCCTTTGGGACGGAAATCACGGCCTACGACGCCGTCGGGGCCTTCGACGAGACGAAGGTGACTATCGATTTCTCCGGCCTGGGGATGGACGGCAGGCAGGCTGAAAAACTGTTGCGGCAGGAGGGCGTCGAGGCGGAGCTGACGGCAGGGAATCACGTGCTGGCCCTTATCACGATGGGCGACGACGAAGAGTCGGCCCGGACGCTGTGCCGGGCGTGCCGCCGCGTCGCCGAAGGACAAGCGGGACGGACGGCAGGAACCAGTCATCGGATGGCGGAGCTGCCCCTGCCGGTCCCCCGCGTCGTCGTGCCGCCCCAGGAGGCCTGGAATGCCGAGACGGAGGCCGTGCCCTTTGCCGAGTCTTTGGGACGCGTCGCCGCCGAGACGGTGACCTTCTATCCGCCGGGCATTCCCGCCGTCGGGCTGGGAGAAGAGATTACGGCCGACGTCATGATATATATAAAGGAAAAATTAGCGCGAGGCTATAGTCCCAACGGCCCGGCCGACGGGATCCTCGGCACGATTCGCGTGATCAAAGAAGGATAATAGATATGAGAGGAAAATTGATTATCATCGAAGGCGGCGACGGCAGCGGCAAGGCGACGCAGACGGCTATGCTCGTCGAGCGGCTGGCGGCGGAAGGCCGGCCGGTGCGGTCCGTCAGCTTTCCCGATTACGACAGTGATTCCAGCGCGCTGGTCAAGATGTACCTGCGCGGCGACTTCGGCGGCGACGCCGACGGGGTCAACCCCTACGCGGCGTCGGCCTTTTACGCCGTCGACCGCTTCGCGTCGTACCAGACGCAGTGGAAATCGTTTCTGCAGGACGGCGGCATCGTCGTCGCCGACCGGTATACGACGAGCAACATGCTGTATCAGATGATTAAAATAGACGACGCGGCGGCGCAGGAGGCCTACCTGGACTGGCTGTGGGATTTCGAGTTCGGCAAGCTGGGCCTGCCCGAGCCGGACATGGTCGTTCTCCTGGACGTGCCCCTGGCGGTGACGGAGCGGCTCATGGCCGGCCGGACGGGAAAGACCGGCGGACGCACGGGCGACATCCACGAGAAAAACGAAGGCTTCCTGCGGAAGTGCCACGACGCCTACGACGTGCTGGCGAAGCGGTACGGCTGGCAGCGCATTGCCTGCGCCGACGGCCTGGCGATGCGCACGCCTGAGGCGATTTGCGACGACGTGTACGAGGCCGTCCGGGCCTTGTGGAAATAGGGGGCCGGAAACGGCTGAATTTGGCGGTGAACCTAGACTTTACCGCCATTTTTTTTTATAATAAATTAGTTAAGATGATTTTTCCGGCGACAGGAGGCAGGCCATGTACGAGCAGTATTTTCGGGATATTATCGGCCACGGCGCCATCAAGGAGCGGCTGATCCGCCTGATGGAAAAGGAACGCCTGCCTCACGCCATGATTTTTGCCGGACCGTCCGGCGTCGGCAAGACGATGATGGCCTTTGCCGTCGCGTCGGCCCTGGCCGGCCGCCGCGTCTTTGCCGGTCAGGACATGAAAGGCGACGGGCCCTTCGCGGCCGACGGAGACGAGGCCTATTACGTAGCGCCGCAGGGGGCGATGCTGAAGGTGGACCAGTTCCGCCAGCTCCAGAGCCGGCTGATACTGCAGGGACGGGCCGGCCGCATGCGGGTCTGCATCATCGACCACGTAGAGACGATGAATGCCGAGTTTGCCAACCGCATGCTGAAAATATTGGAAGAACCGCCGCAGGGCGTCTGCTTCATCCTCGTGACGGACCAGCCGTCTCTGCTGCTGCCGACGATCGTGTCCCGCTGCGCTGAGATCGCCTTCGAGCCCGTCGGCGACGCGGAGCTGACGGAGGGGCTCCTTCGCCTGCGCGGCGGCCGGCCTGCCGATTACGAGCAGGCCGTGGCCTGGGGCGGCGGCATCGTCCAGTCCGTCCTGGCCCATCTGGACGGCGGCGGGGGCCAGGAGGCGGCGCGGGCCCTGGAATTTCTCCGCATCGCGGCGACGCACCGCTGCCCCTACGCCAAGTGGCTGTCCGTCTGCGCCGATATGACCGAAACGGAAACGATAGAAACGCTGCGTTGGGCCGGCATGTTCCTGCGGGATATGGCCGTGCTGCGCAGCGGCGCCGAGCCGTCATTGCTGCGGCTGAAACGGCACACCGGCGACATGATGAAGCTCATGACTTATTGGACAGACGAGGCCATATTCGCCATGCTCCGGGCCTTCGACGAAGGCATGGAAGCGGCAGGCCGCCACGTCAATACGCGCCTTGTATGGGATTACGTCTGTATACAGTGCATACAGGCCAAAGGAGGTATTTAGTTGATAGTAGTAGGTATACGATTTAAACCTGCTGGTAAGATATATTATTTCGATCCGACGGGCATCCCCCTGGATTTGGAAGACGGCGTTATCGTCGAGACGGCCCGGGGCATGGAATACGGCTCCGTCGTCATCGCCCCGCGCAGCGTCGACTCGGCCGAGGTGGTGCAGCCCTTGAAGCCGATCATCCGGAAGGCCACGGCCAAGGACCTGCGCCAGGTAGAACGCAACAAAGAGCGGGAAAAGAAAGCCTTCGGCATCTGCCAGGAAAAAATTGCCAAGCATAAGCTGCCCATGAAGCTCATCGACGTGGACTACACCTTCGACATGGGCAAGATCATATTCTTTTTTACGGCCGACGGGCGCATCGATTTCCGCGAGCTGGTCCGCGATTTGGCCGCCGTGTTCCGCACCCGTATCGAGCTGCGCCAGATAGGCCTGCGCGACGAAGCGAAGATGGTCGGCGGCATCGGCTGCTGCGGCCGGCCCCTGTGCTGCGCCACCTTCCTGGGCGATTTCAAGCCCGTGTCGATCCGCATGGCCAAGAGCCAGGGCATGAGCCTGAACCCGACGAAGATTTCCGGTATCTGCGGCCGCCTCATGTGCTGCCTGCGCTATGAAAACTCCCTGTACACGTCGGGCGAGCTGAAATGCGCAAGCTGCCAGCAGAAGGCGGAGCAGCAGAAGCCGCCGGCCGTAGGCCGCAAGGTCATTACCGACGAAGGGACGGGCACGGTCCTGCGGGTCCACATGAAGGACCACACCGTCAAGGTACAGCTGGAAAACGGCCATACCATCAACGTGTCCTGGTCCGACGTGGCGGAAGTGGAACATGACTGATATCCTGCGGCCCCACGAGCGCCTCGACGACCTCGTATTGGACGGCATGAAGCTCATCCAGCGGGATGACCAATTCTGCTTTTCCATCGATACGGTGCTCCTGGCCCATTTCGGCCCGGTCCTGCGCGGCCCGGCTCTCGACCTGGGGACGGGGACGGCGGCCATTCCCCTCATCCTGACGGCCCGCGGGGCGACGGACGTGACGGGCGTAGAGCTCAATCCGGTCATGGCCGACATCGCCCGCCGCAACGCGGCCCTCAACGGGCGGGACGACAGGATACGCATCGTCGAAGGCGACTACCGCCGCATTAAGGAATGGTCGCCCAGCGGCCATTACAGCGTCGTCTACGCCAACCCGCCGTACCGGGAAAAGAGCCGCGGCGCCTACAGCGAGACCGACGGCATACGCCGGGCCCGCCACGAAGAGACGGCTACCTTGGACGACGTGATGGAAGCCGTCAAATACGCCTTGAAATACCGGGGGCGGTTCCGCATGGTCCACATTACGGAACGGCTGACGGACATACTGGAATCCATGCGCCGCCACGGCGTAGAGCCCAAGACGCTGCAGATGATTCACGGACGGCCCGATAAAAAGGCCAAGCTCTTTCTCGTCGAAGGCGTCCGCGGCGGCAGCGCCGGCTTAGAAATATGGCCGCCCCTCATCGTCCACGAAGCAGACGGCTCGTACAGCCGGGCCGTATTGGATATGTACGGAAAGGAATAGGGGAAAGGAGATACGATGGCTGAAGTTTTTCAAAAGGGAACGCTCTATTTGTGCGCGACGCCCATAGGAAATTTGGAAGATATTACGTACCGCGTCGTCCGCTGCCTGCGCGAGGCCGACGTCGTCGCCGCCGAAGACACGCGCCATACGAAGCAGCTTCTGGCGGCCTACGGTATCGATACGCCCCTGACGAGCTATCATGAGCATAACAAGGCCGAAAAAGGGCCCCAGCTCATCGACCTGCTCCGCCAGGGGCAGATGGTGGCCCTGGTCAGCGACGCCGGCATGCCGGCCATCTGCGACCCCGGCAGCGACCTCGTGCGGCTGGCTATCGAGGCCGATATCCCCATCGTGCCCTTGCCCGGGGCCAACGCCGGCCTGACGGGCCTCATCGCGTCGGGCATGGACACGACGCAGTTTACCTTTATCGGCTTTCTGCCCAAGACGCAGAAGCATCGCCGGCCCGTGCTGGAGCGCGTGAAGAGCTACGGCGGGACGCTCATCTTTTACGAAGCGCCCCATCGCATCCAGACGGTGCTCCGGGAGCTCATCGACGTCCTGGGAGACCGGCAGGCCGTCATCTGCCGGGAACTGACTAAACGGTACGAACAATATATGCGCGGCCCCCTGAGCCAGGTGACGCAGGAGCTGGCCGAACAGGGGGCGCGCGGAGAATTTGTCATTCTCGTCGCCGGGGCGACCGATTCGGAAGATACGCCTGCCGGCGACGGCGATTACGCCGCCCAGGTCCGGAAGCTCATGGATCAGGGCGTCGATAAAAAAGAAGCTGTCCGCATCGTAGCCAAGCGCTGCGGCGCGCCGAAACGCAGCGTCTATCAGGCTGCGCTCACGTTATCATAAGCCGGCTCATTTGCCGGCATAGGAGGAAAAGAACTCATGGCTGAAAAGAAGACCTATTACATTACGACTCCCATCTACTACCCCAGCGCCAAGCTGCACATCGGGCATACGTACTGCACGACCATCGCCGACTCGCTGGCCCGTTTCCACCGCCTCCGCGGCGACGACGTCTTTTTCCTGACCGGCTCGGACGAACACGGCCAGAAAATCCAGCGTGCCGCCGAAGCCAAAGGCGTCAAACCTATCGAATACGTCGACGAAATCGTCGCCCTCTTCCAGCAGCTCTGGAAAAAGCTCAACATTTCCAACGACGACTTCATCCGCACGACGGAAGAACGGCACGAAAAGGTCGTACAGAAGCTCATGCAGATTTCCTACGACAACGGCGACATCTACAAGGGTGAATACGCCGGCTGGTACTGCACGCCCTGCGAATCCTTCTGGCCGGAAAACAAGCTGCCTGAAGGACAGCACATCTGCCCGGACTGCGGCCGTCCCCTCGAATTGGTCAAGGAAGAAGCCTACTTCCTGAAAATGAATAAATACGCCGACCGCTGGCTGAAATTCATCGAAGAAAATCCCGATTTCATCCAGCCCGAATCGCGGCGCAACGAAATGATCGCCTTCGTCAAGAGCGGCCTCGAAGACCTGTGCGTATCCCGCACGTCCTTCGACTGGGGCATCAAGGTGCCCTGGGACCCGAAGCACGTCGTATACGTCTGGTTCGACGCCCTGGCAAACTACCTGACGGCGGCGGGCTACATCGACGACCCGGAAAAATTTGAAAAATTCTGGCCGGCCAACCTGCACCTCGTCGGCAAGGAAATCGTCCGCTTCCATACGATCATCTGGCCGATCATGCTCATGAGCTGCGGCCTGCCCCTGCCGAAGAAGGTCTTCGGCCACGGCTGGCTCATCGTCGACGGCACGAAGATGAGCAAGTCCCTGGGCAACGTCGTCGACCCCATCCCCCTCATCGAACGGTACGGAGCCGACGCCCTGCGCTACTACCTGCTCAAGGAAGTGCGCCTCGGTCAGGACGGCAACTTCTCCCTGCCGTCGTTCATCAACCGCATCAACTCCGACCTGGCCAACGACCTGGGCAACCTCCTGCAGCGCACCCTGGCCATGGTCGAAAAATACGAAGGCGGCGTCGCCGCCGGCCCGACGGTGAAGGAACCTGTCGACGACGAACTGGCAGCCTGCGCCGTCGAAACGGCCAAGCAGTTTGAAGCCCTCATGGACGACATGAAGATCAACGACGCCATCAACGACGTCTGGGGCCTCATCCGCCGCAGCAATAAATACATCGACGAAACGACGCCGTGGGTCCTGGCCAAAGACGAAGCCAAGGCCGAACGCCTCCAGACCGTCTTGTACAACCTCCTCGAATCGCTGCGGGTCATCGCCCTCCTCGTCAGCCCCTTCATCCCCGTCAGCGCCGCCGACATGTGGAAACAGCTCGGCTTGTCCGATTTCGACAAGGCTCTCCTTTCCGACGGCCAGACCTGGGGCGGCTATCCGGCCGGTACGAAGGTCTGCAAGGGCAATGCCCTCTTCCCGCGGTACGACTTGAAGGAAGAAATCGCCGAAGACGAAGCGGCCAAGAAAGCGGCCCAGGCCTGCCCGGCAGCGCAGGAACCGACGAAGCCGGAAATCTCCATCGACGATTTCGGCGCTGTGGATCTGCGCGTCGGCAAGGTCGTCGCCTGCGACAAGATTCCCAAGGCGAAAAAACTCCTGAAGCTGCAGATCGACCTCGGCACGGAAACGCGCCAAGTCGTCAGCGGCATTTCCCAATACTACGAACCGCAGGACCTCGTCGGCAAGAGCGTCGTCGTCGTGACGAACTTGAAGCCCGTGAAGCTGTGCGGCGTCGAATCGAAGGGCATGATTTTGGCAGCCTCCGACGGCAACGGCAACCTGCAGGTCGTCTTTGCCGACGGCATGGCGCCGGGAAGCCGGGTGCGCTGATGCTGTTCGATACGCACTGCCACATTACGTCGGGCTCGTATAACAAAGACCGGGAAGACATGATTCAGCGGGCCCTGGACGCCGGCATGAAATACATGATGTGTCCCGGTACGGACGTGCCGTCGTCTGCAGCGGCCGTCGCCCTGAGCCATCAGTACAAGGAGGTCTACGCCGCCGTCGGCATTCATCCCGAAGACGCGGCGTCGGCGACGCCCGAAGGCTTCGAGCAGATTCGCCAGTGGCTCCGGACGGAGCCGAAAGTCGTAGCCATCGGCGAAGTCGGCCTCGATTATTACTGGCCCGAGCCGTCCCATGAAATCCAGCAGGAAGTATTCATCGAGCAGATCAAGATGGCCCTCGAATTCGACATGCCCCTGGATATTCATGACCGGGAAGCCCACGGCGACACGATGGACCTCCTGCGCAAATACGGCAAGGGGACGCGAGGCGTCTTCCACTGCTATTCGGGGAGCCTCGAAATGGCCGAGGAGCTCATCAAGATGGGCTATTACATCGGCTTTACAGGTACTATGGTCTTCCCGAAGTCGACGAAGCTCAAGCGCATCGCCGCCGAACTGCCCATCGACCGCATCCTCATCGAAACGGACTGCCCGTACCTTACGCCGCCGCCGTACCGGGGCAAGCGGAACGAACCGGCCTACGTCCAGTACGTAGCCGACGAAATCGCCCGCCTGCGGGGCATGACGACGGAAGAAGTGCGGCAGATTACCCTGGAAAACGGCAAGCGCATCTTCGGCATCACCGGTGACGAAGGATGACGCGGCCGAAGATCAAGCTGACGCTCATCGATAAGAAGGGCCCCTGCGGATGCCATCGGGGCCACCGCATCGGCGATACCTTTGATTACGACACGGAGCGGGGCAAGCTCTGCCCCATGGCGATGCACGTCGCCTTTCCCTACGTCGATATCCTGCGCTATGGCGGCGCCATTCCGGGACAGCCCGAGGGCACGGCTGTCTTCTGCTGCCCCGACGCCGACGTCATCAACGTATTCAAAGCGGAAATCGTAACGGAATAACAACGAAGCAGCAGGCCGGTCCCGCGGGGCAGCCTGCTGCTTGCTATATCCTGTGATATTATTTGCTGCAAAGGAGCGAATCGGCATGATCCAACAGCTGTACCACAACCCCGACATCTACCAGATTCACGTAGATTTGCCGGACAACCCCCTGAAATACCTCAACTCGTACGTCGTCAAGGGGCCGACGCGCCACCTGGTCATCGACACGGGGTTCAACCGGCCCGAATGCCAGGCGGCCTTGTGCGGCGGCCTGCGCGAGCTGGACGTCGACCTGAGCCGGACGGACTTGTTTCTGACCCACCTCCACGGCGACCACAGCGGCCTCGTCGGCTTGTTTACCGCCGCCGGCTGCCCCGTATACATGAATGAAATAGACTATACCTATTTGTGCGACGAACACGCCGGACAAGCCTGGCAGTTCATCGAAGACACGTACATGAAGGAAGGCATGCCGCCGGAGGACATCAAGAGCCAGTTCACTAATCAGGCCCGCCGCTACTCGCCGCGCATCGATTTTCCCATCCATGCCGTAGCCGACGGCGACGTCGTGCGCCTGGCCGACATCGACTTTCACATCATTCACACGCCGGGACACACGAAGGGCATCTGCTGCCTCTACCTGCCGGAGCAGGAAATCTTCTTCACCAGCGACCACATCCTCTTCGACATTACGCCGAACATCCAGGTGTGGCCCAACATGAGCGATTCCCTGGATCATTATCTGGAAAGCCTGGAAAAGGTGCGGAGCCTGCCGGTCAAGCTGGCCCTGCCGGGACACCGCAAGGGGAATACGTCCATCGTCGGGCGCATCGACGAAATCAAGGAACATCACCGCCGCCGCCTGAACGAAGTCCTGTCCATCGCCGCCGCCCAGCCGGGCTCGACGGCCTACGACATCGCTCCCCATATGACCTGGTCCATGCGCGGCAAGAAGTGGCATGAATTCCCGCCGACGCAGAAATGGTTCGCCATGGGCGAGACCCTGGCCCACATCGAATACCTGCTCCATCACGGTCAGCTGCGCCGGGAAGAGCAGGGCGGATTGTTCCGCTATTATCCCGTATAAGGGAATGCAAAAAGACTCGTACTGCACGGAAGCGTACGAGTCTTTTTATGAAGAGGGGACACTTATTTTGCAATCAAGTTCAAAGCTTGTTCCAGGTCGGCGATGATGTCTTCTGCGTTTTCTAGCCCTACGGACAGGCGGACCAGCCCTTCGCTGATGCCGGCCATTTTTAATTCGTCCGGCGTGTAGGTCGAATGAGTCATGGATGCGGCGTGCTCGATGAGGGTTTCGGCGTCGCCTAAGGATACGGCCAGCTTGCAGAGCTTCACGTTGTCCATGACGACGGCTCCTTCGGCCTTGCCGCCCTTGAGCTCGAAGGAAATCATGCCGCCGGGCAGGGCCATCTGCTTCTTAGCCAGGTCGTACTGGGGGAAGCTCTTGAGGCCGGGATAGCTGACTGAGGCTACGGCCGGGTGGCCTTCCAGGAATGCGGCTACCTTCATGGCGTTGGCGCAGTGCCGTTCCATGCGGATTTCCAGCGTTTTCAGGCCGCGGGCGATGAGGAAGGCGTCGAAGGGGCTCAGGACGGAGCCCGTCATGTCCTTGATGCCGAAGAGGCGGACCTGGTCGATGTAGTCCTTGCGGCCGCAGACGAAGCCGGCGATGACGTCGCCGTGGCCGTTCAGGTACTTCGTCGCCGAGTGGACGACGATATCGGCGCCCAATTCGACGGGCCGCTGGATGTAGGGCGTGCAGAAGGTGTTGTCGACGACGACCTGGCAGCCCTCGATCTGGTGGGCCATGGCGCTGATGCTTTCAATGTCCATGATCTTCAGCGTCGGATTGGCCGGCGTTTCCAGGTAGACGGCCTTCGTGTCAGGGCGCAGGGCCTTCTGCACGGCGTCCAGATCGGTCATGTCGACGAAGGTCACGTCGACGCCGTAGCGGGTCAGGCCGTGGTTCATGAGGGCGAAGGTGCAGCCGTACAGCGTTTCGCTGGCTACGAGGTGGCCGCCCTGCTCCAGAAGGGTCCACAGGGCCGAGGAAATAGCGCCCATGCCCGAACCGGCAGACACGCAGGCCTCCGTGCCTTCCAGCAGGGCGATTTTTTCTTCGGCGACGGCGCAGGTCGGATTTCCCAGGCGGCTGTAAATGTAGCCGTCCTCCTGCAGGGCGAAGCGGCTGCCGCCCTGGGCGGCCGAGTCGAACACGAAGGTCGACGTCTGATAGATCGGGGCGGATAAGGCTCCGAACGTATTGGGCGCGGCTCCGCCGTGAATGGCCCGCGTGGCAAATCCTAAATTCATCAATTCCTCTCGTTTCATAAGTACCAGCCTCCTTGTCATACTATCGGCATGTATATAAATCCGAATGGCGAGGGCTTATCGGGCCCTCTTGCTATCTCAAAGTATATCAGCTATACTTTGACTTGAATAATATCGGGTAATGCCAATAAACCATAGATAAAAACTATGGAACAACGAGGAGGCGACAAAATATGACGCTGCAGCAGCTTAGGTACATCGTAGAGGTGTATAAGTGCGGGTCCATTACGGAGGCGGCACATCGGCTGTTTATTGCCCAGCCGAGCCTGAGCAAGGCCATTAAGGACGTAGAGGACGAATTTCACATTACGATTTTAAAGCGCGGCCGTCACGGCGCGTCGTTTACGGAAGACGGCATGAAATTTCTCCAGTTTGCCCATCGGGTTCTGGACGCGTCCGACGACATCTACGAGTATTTCTCTCAGGGCCAGCCTAAGGAAAAGGATATCTATCTGTCCGTATCGTCGCAGCACTACATGTTCCCCGTCGACGCGCTGATACGGTTCATGCAGCGGAAGGCCGGCGCGGCGGGCTACGTCGCGCGCATTCGGGAGGTCAAGACGCTGCAGGTCGTACAGGACGTCCTCGTGCAGGACAGCCAGATCGGGATTTTATATGTGTCCGACCTCATCGCCTCGTATATGCACCGGCTGTTTGAGAAAAACAACTTGGAGTTTATCCCCTTTTATAAATTCCCGCCCTACGTCTATCTCAGCAAGCGTCATCCCCTGGCGGGGCAGAAATCGCTGACCGTGCAGAAGCTGGCCCGCTATCCCTATGTGCGGTATGAGCAGGGAGGCGATCCCTATCAGTTTTCCGAAGAATTCGTCATACCGGAAATCTGCTCCCAAAAGGTCGTCTACGTGACGGACCGCTCGACGATGTTCAGCATCTTGTCCCATACGGACGCCTACAATCTGGGCACGGGCTGCCTGATTCCTTCCGTTGCCAGCGACGACATTACGGCTATTCCCCTCAAAGGGGAATTCGGCGGCATGACGATCGGCTGGATACAGCTCAAGAACATGTCTCTCAGCGCGGAAATGGAAGAATACATCCGCCTCCTGCGGGAATCGCTGTGCCAGGTAGCCCATGTCAGGACATAGGATATATCCTGGGATGAATTTCCTATCCATATAAAATATCTATGGAATACTGTTACGGATATATATTTTTTGTTTGCCGCCGTTCATGGTATCATGAAGGAAAAATACATATGCCGCGGACGTATGTATATCTTGCGTGAAGAGTTTGATTATTTTTATACAGGAAGGAGCGAATACATGGATATTAAGGAAGAAATCAAAACGGGGAAAAAGCTGCTTCGCCAGTCCGCCGTCGAGCCGAGCAGAAAGGCCCTGATTCCATTTGCTATTTTTGTCATCGTGTATTTAGGATGCGGCGTCATCTTGGAGTATCAAGGGGCGGACATGGCCTTTTATCAGTTCCCGGCGCCGCTGGCGGCGATTATCGGCGTCATGGCCGCCTTCGTCTTGCTGACGGGGAGCTTTGACGAGAAGTTTGAGACCTTCGTCCGGGGCTGCGGCGATTCGAACATCCTCATCATGTGCATTATCTACCTGCTGGCCGGGGGCTTTGCCGCCGTGTGCAATGCCAGCGGCTGTCTGGACTCGACGGTCAACCTGGGGTTGACCTATATTCCGGCAGAATACCTGGCTGCAGGGATTTTCCTCATTTCCGGCTTCATCGCCACGGCTACGGGCACGTCCTGCGGCAGCGCCGCCGCCGTCGGGCCCATCGCCATTGCCGTCGCCGACAAGGCGGGCATTTCCCTGCCCTTTATCATGGGCTGCGTCATCGGCGGCATCATGCTGGGCGACAACTTATCTATCATTTCCGACACGACCATCGCGTCGACGCGGACCCAGGGCTGCGAAATGAAGGACAAATTCAAGCTGAATTTCTGGCTGACCTTGGCGCCGGCAGTCATTACGGTCATCTTGCTCATCGCCTTTGGCGAATCGGGAGCCGGTGCGACGTCGGGGCCTTACGAATTCGACTGGATCAAGGTCTTGCCGTATATTGCCGTATTGGTGACGGCCGTTATGGGCGTGAACGTGTTCGTTGTCCTCGTAGGCGGTATTTTCCTGGCCGGGGCCATCGGCCTGTGGTACGGCGCGCTGGCCCCCTTGTCCTTTGCCCAGGCCATTTATAAGGGCTTCCTCAGCATGAGCGACATTTTTCTCCTGTCCTTATTCACCGGAGGCCTGGCGGAAATGGTCAGCCGTGCCGGCGGCATCGCCTTCCTGCTGGACCGGGTGCAGCGCTTTATCCACGGGAAGAATTCGGCCGAGCTGGGGATTTCGGCCCTCGTGTCCATTACGGACATCGCCCTGGCCAACAATACCGTGGCCATCATCATCAACGGCGAAGTCGCCAAGGGAATCTGCTATACCTTCCGCGTCGACCCGCGCCGCAGCGCCGCGTTGCTCAGCACCTTTTCCTCCATCTTCCAGGGCCTCATTCCCTACGGCGCCCAGATGCTCATCGTGACCAGCTTCGCCGCCGGCCGAGTTTCGCCGCTGGAAGTCATTCCCTACGCCTGGTTCATTTACCTCTTAGCCATTTCAGCTATCGTTTCGGTTTTCATTCCCTTTTCTGACGGCTTTATCAAGAAAGACCCATGGAACTTTGAAACGGGGAAGCCGCAGAGCAAGTCGGCTCTGTAATTTCATAGGACGTTCGTGCAGACCTGCCCTCGTATTGCCGGGGGCAGGTTTTTTCTGTGTGAACTAGTTGACCGAAAAAAGAATACTTTGCTATAATGAGTAACATAAAAGAACAAATAAAAACATAAAATTTAGAAATCTATGATATATGCCTTAAAGGAGGAGTACCTATGCTGCCTGTAGAACGACGGCAGTTCATTTTGGACGAACTGTATAAGAACAAGGCCGTGGCAGTAAACGAGCTGGCGCAGCAGCTCGGCGTCACGACGATGACCATACGAAGGGACTTGCAGCTGCTGGAAGATAACGGATTGGTGGAAAAGAGCCACGGCGGAGCCGTGCTGACGGAATCGCTGGTCAAGGAAGCGACGTATCACAACCGCAAGCTGGTGCGGATACAAGAAAAGCGGCAGATTGCAGAAGCGGCCCTGCCGCTCATCGAGTCGTCCATGAGCATTTACTTGGACGCCGGGACGACGAATTACGAACTGGCCGAATTGATCGCCAAGAAGCGCTGGGACGGGCTGACCGTCGTCACGAACGACTTGGCCATCGCCCAGGTATTGATGCCGGCGGCGGGGCTGGACGTGATTATGCTGGGCGGCTACGTCGATGAAGAATCGGGGTCGACCTGCGGCGCCTTGGCTACGAACATGGTCCGGCAGATGCATTTCGACTTGAACTTCCTGGGGACCCAGGCTGTGACGCCTGATTGGCGGGTTATGACGGCCAACGCCCAGAAAATTGATTTGAAGCGGGCCTGCGTGGAAGCCGCCGACAAGACCGTGCTGGCGGCGGATCATTCCAAGTTCAAAAAGCACAAGCTGCATTATATTTTTGACATCTGGGCCATGGATGTGGTCATCAGCGATTACGTCCTGGAGCCGGAGGAAGAAAAGCTGTTTCAAGAGCATAACGTGACGTTTATACACGTGTAACGGAGGGATAGCATGCATGAATTTGTTGTAATTGCCGACGATTTTACCGGCGCGAACGACACGGGCGTCCAGATCTGCAAGAAGGGGATTCCCGTGCAGGTGGTATTGGATGCGGCGCAGGTTGCCGGCAGCGAAGACAGCATCGTCGTCGATACGGAGAGCCGTGTCGTATCGCCCCAGGAAGCGTACGACAAGGTCTTTAGCGCCGTAAAGGCCGTCATGGCCTCCGGCGGCTGCCGCTATTTGTACAAAAAGGTGGATTCTACCTTGCGCGGCCATATACGGGAAGAAATCCGGGCGGCTATAGACGCCTATGCGCCGGAAACGATTCTTTTCGCGCCGTCCTATCCGGCCCAGGGACGATGGGTACAGGGACAGCGGCTGTATGTGCAGGGAACGGCGCTGCTGGATACGGAAATCGCAAAGGACCCGCGCAATCCGCTGCAGTGCGATAATATTGCCGAGCTGCTGGAGCCCTGTACGGGACCGGTTCGTCATTATGCCGTGTCCGATTTAGAGCAACAGGCCGTGGGCATTGGCGCAGGAGCCTATACGTTTGACGCCGTGTCGCCGGACCATTTGACGTATATCGCCCGGCAGGCCGTAGATTCAGGACGCCGGATTCTGTGGATTGGTTCCGCCGGCTTGGCGGAAGCCCTGCTGAACGTCCTGTATCCGCCGAAACCGGCCGTCGCCGTCGTCGGCAGCATCAGCGGCAAGACGATGGAGCAAATCGCCTATTGCCGGGCCCAGGGCATGCCTGTCGTTCGCATCGACATGGCGAAGGCCCATCAGACCGGCAGCATACGGGAAGAGCTTGCTCAGGCGGCGGCGCTCCTGAAGAGCGGTACGGATGTCGTCGTTACGGCGGCGGCCTGCCGGCAGGACTATGAAGACTTCGTCGCTTATGGAAAGCGGATCGGCTTGTCGACAGATGCCTTGGCTGAATGTACGAAGCGCACCCTGAGCGAGGCCGTCCCGCAGCTATTGCAGGAGGCCGATGCGGCGGGACTGTTCCTGACCGGCGGAGATACGGCGATCGCTGTCATTCAGGCCCTGCAGTGCGCAGGCTCACAGATTCAGCAGGAAATCCTGCCGGGATTTGTGCAGGGACGCCTTTGCGGCGGCCCATGGGACGGCATGGCTGTCGTCACGAAAGCCGGGGCCTTCGGCAGCAAGGCGGACATATGGGCCTGCATGCAGCGCTTGCGAATGCTGTAAAGAACATAAAGCCTAAATGAACGAAAAAGCTGCGGAATGGAGAAAGAATCTTCATTTCGCAGCCTTTTTGTTTGAATATGTTTGTTTGTGTTTTGGTCATGTTAAAATATCATAATGCAGACGTATTCAGCAGTTCAGAATCATGAACTAAAATAGCCGCACAGGCTGAAATGTTGCGGCGTATCGGCCGTTGCGGCACATGATAAAAAAGCATGTTGTCGATATGACTTTTGTATTGACTTATAGGGCGTTGAAATTTATAATAAAAGCAACAAAAATAAACAAAACAAAACAACATAAAACTTACATATCTGTTGCTTTGTGGAAGGAGGAGCTGTCTTGGCAGCAAGATTTGTCGGCATTACGATGGGCGATCCTGCCGGTATCGGCCCTGAAATATCGTTAAAAGCTCTGGAATATCATCATGAATATCAGCAATCTACGGTGATTTACGGCAGCTACGGCGTGTTGAAATACTATCATGACGCGCTGAAGATGAAGACGCCCTTGGCGCGCATCGACAATGTGGGAGATTTTAAACCGGGCTGCATCAACGTCATTTCCGTCGCAGAGCTGGAAGTGGGAAAGGATTTTGAAATCGGCCAGGTTTCCGCCGCCGCCGGCGACGGCGCGTATCAGTATATCGCCCGGGCTATCGACGACGCCATGAAAGGCGATATCAGCGTCGTCACGACGGCGCCGCTCAATAAGGAAGCCCTTCACAAGGGCGGCCATAACTTCGACGGCCACACGGAAATATTCGCGACGCTGACCGGCACTCAGACGTATACGATGATGCTCTGGTGCGAAACGATGTCCGTCGTCCACGTTTCGACGCACTGTTCCCTGCGGGAAGCCTGCGACAGGGCGACGAAGGCCCGCGTCCTCGAATGCATCCATTTAGCCGACGACGCCATGAAGCGGCTGGGAAAACCGTCGCCGCGAATTGCCGTCGCCGGGCTCAATCCGCACAGCGGGGAAGCAGGTATCTTCGGCCGGGAAGAAATTGAAGAAATCACGCCGGCCATTGAAGCGGCGAAGCAGGAAGGCCTTTGCGTAGACGGCCCCGTATCGCCGGACACGGTATTCTTGAAGGCCCATAAGGGCGTGTACGACATCGTCGTGGCCATGTACCATGACCAGGGACATATCCCCATGAAGATGATGGCCTTTGATTCGGGCGTCAACGTCACCCTGGGCCTGCCGATCATCCGCACGTCCGTCGACCACGGCACGGCCTTCGATATTGCCGGAAAGGGAATCGCCAACGAAGAAAGCATGCTGTACGCCTTGGATTTAGGAAAAAACTTTGCCAATACCTAATTATTTTTTAGTATTCCATGATAATAAAAAACAGGCAGCTAATTAGTAATATAAAAAGCTGCCTGTTTTTTTGTTACAAATGCATGCTCTCCTGATTGTTCATGGAGAAGCCGCCCCGTTCTACGTTGTCGAAGTCCAGGGCCGGGTCGTATTCTGCTTTGATGGCTTTTAGTTTTTTTACGAGGCCGTAAGGTTTCTGTACGGACAGGGTTTCGCCGCGGCCGGAGAGGACCCACAGGACTTTATAGCCTCGCGGCGGTTCGGCGAGCTTGGCTTCGCCTTTGCCGTCGGTGAAGTAGATGAGGAGGTCGGTGTCCTTGGCCTCGTTGGCGTACTGGAAGACCGGCGAGTAGGACGTGCCGCCGCGGACGTCGAGGCGGTTTTTGATGTCCGCCAGCTCGCGGACCTGATAGACGCGGCGGATTTCGTCGTCGCATTCGATGAGGGTGATGTCGTGCTTATAGTTGCGGACGATGTGGAAGACTTCCTGCATGGCCTGCTTGAACTCGCTGTCGCTGATGCTGCCGCTGATGTCGACGGCGACGATGAGCCTGGCCACGTGGGCCCGCAGGTGGCCGGGCAGGTCCAGCCGCTCCGGCTGGCGGCGGTTTCGCCGGGCCGTCGTTTTTTTCTTGCCGCTGGCGATGGAGCCGACCAGCTTTTTCAGGTACCAGTGCCAGGGCAGGTCTTCGTCTTCGGCTTTCAGGGCGGAAATCATGCTTTCCAAGTAGTTGGAGAGCTGGCCCTTGTGGGCGGAGTCGATGTATTTGGCCGTAAACTTCCGCAGGGTTTGTTCGTCTATGTCGTCCGATTCGTCCCAGGTGTCGTGGGTTTGGTCGGGGCTGTAGGACACTGCGATGGTTTCGTCGCGGCGGCTCCCTTCTTCGGGGGCGTCCTTTTTATCCGTCCGCAGGTCCAGGGCCGTCTGTATTTTTTCCACGTAGTATTCGAAGGACTCGAACGGCGTCAGCAAGAGGTCGAAGTTGATGTTGACCCAGTCGATAGTCGTGGCAAAGGGCGGCAAATGGTCCAGGTAGGTATTGACGACGACGTCCATGGCCAGGTTGATGGCCTGCTTGCTGTAGCTGCCCTTCAGCTCTTTGGCCCGGACGAGGTGCATGGAGACGACGTGCAGGATCTGGTGCTTGATGGACGTTTCCATCTGCTCCGGCGACAGGGCGAGGAAGATGAGGGGGTTAAAATAGAGGATATACCGCGTGCCTTTAAAGGTGACGCTGGTGGCGTCGGCGATGCTGAAGCGGATTTCCTTGCCCATTTGAAACAGGAAGTAGCCGAAGAAATTGTCCTTGTCCTCCATGAGGCGCAGGTTCAGCCTGTCGATGAAGGTGAAAAATTCCCTGGCGAAGGCTGTTGGGACGGGAGGCCTGTTTCCCTGGTTTTGCTGCTTCCGCAGGTCGTCGGCGACGAGGGAGGCCTTTTGGTATAGCAGGATGGCTTCGACGGTCAGATTGTGTTCCATAGGATCACCTGATAGGGCGGTACGCCTTGAAGTAGGCGTCTACAAAATTGGCGTTTTCGATAGCGTAGGCGTAGACCCGCTCGTTCGTCGCCTTGATGTCCTTCATGATGCCGATGAGGAGATCGACGGGATAGAGGGACAGATATTCCATGAGGCGGTCGACGGCTTCGTCGGCCCGGCCGTCGTCTATGACATCGTCCAGGCGGCGGAGGATATTCTTGGCCGCCAGGTACAGGCGCGTGTGGCTTTCGCCGGCGACGCGCTCTGCCAGGGATGGGTTCAGGGCCGGGCCGGAGAACACGTCGTCGTAGCTGATGAGGGGCTGGGCGTCCGATTCGATGAAGTTTACGAATTCTTCGGCAATGAGCTTGCCTACGTTGCCGCGGATGACGTTGAAGAATACGGCCTTCGGCACGTCGCCCTGCTGCGTGTAGAGCTTGTACAGGTCGGAAATGCGCTCGTAGCTGCGCGGCGTGGCGTTGATGTCGCCGTCGTTGTGCTTATCCAGGTATTCCGGGAAGGTGGAAATAAATTCCATGACCTTCGGGTCGATGCCGGCGTCGGCGGCCCAGTCCAGCCACTGCAGGTAGTCCGCTTCCATATACAGCCAGACGAAGCGGTTTTCCTGGGCGGCATCCATGGCGACGGCTTCGTAGTCGTATGAGTCTGCCGGGTTCATGGCGGCGACGATGCGCACGTCCTTCGACAGGACGTAGCCGTTGATTTCCCTGTTGAGGATGAGGTTCATCAATTCCTGCTGCACGGCGTGCTCGCAGCGGTTGATTTCGTCGATAAACAGCAGTACGGTGCCGCCGCCGGCGATGACCTCGTCAATGGCCCGCAGCTTATGATGGACGGCGTAGACCGTCGTCTTTTCTTCGACGGTCTGTCCCGCGTCGTCGCGTCGCGTGTAGGTTTCAATCGTCGGCAGGCCGCCGATTTCCCCCTCCTTCAGGAGGTTGCCGTCGATATTGATGAGGGTCCAGCCGTGTTTTTCCGCCAGCTGGTGAGCCAGGGAGGTCTTGCCGATGCCGGTCTCGCCGACGAGAAGGGGTACTTCGCCGGCGGCCAGGACTAATTCTACGCTTCGTAAGGTGTCGATAAAATTCATGATAGTCTCCTATTTTATGGTTAATTTTTCATCTACGGTGATTTTTTTTGCCTTGGCGCTGCCCCATTGGTCGACGAACAGGACCTTGTCGACGGGGCTCATGTCCAGGGCGCTGCAGTTGATAAAGGCGCGGACGTACGGCTCTGATACGTCGTCCTGAGACAGGACGCGCCGCAGCACCTCCTTGAGCTCGTCCCGGCTGATGATGCAGTCCTTGGGCACGTATTTCATGACCATCGGGTTGAGGGCGAAGAAGGACAGCATTTGCTCCTTCGTCGGATGGGAAAGGAGCAGGACGGCCTGCTCGGCCTTCTGGACGGCGGCGAAGACTGCCGACGGGGCCGGGGACTCGATATAGCGCAGGGCCTCATAGTTTTCGGCGACGGCCGCTTCCTGTACGGCCGCGCTGGGGTTCTTGATGTATTTTACGGCGTCGTAATTCTTGCGCACAGCCTGCAGCTGCAGCTCTTCGCTGGGGTTGGGGATGTAGCGGATGGCCCAGCCCGACTGGGAGAGAGCCGCCTGAATGAGGGCCGGCGACGGGTTGTTCACGTAGGCCAGGTTGTTCCAGCCGCTCTGCACGGCATGGAGCAGCAGGTCTTCCGGCGGATTGTCGATGAACTGGATAGCCCGCGCCGTATTGGCGATGGCCGCTTCTTCCATCTCCCTCGTCGGATTGTCGATGTACTGGAGGGCCAGGCCGTTGGTCTGGACGGCGAGGAGCTTCATAGCGTCGGTCGGGTTTTCTATGCGAGCGATGACGTAGGGGTTGTTCCGTATCATCTTCATGTATTTTTCAGTTTCCATAGAACGCTTCCTTTTCTTCATATACTATAAAACAATACAATAGGCGTATGGTAAGGCCCATACATGATTATATTAAACAAAAAAAAACAGGCCTGCAACTACATTTTGAAAAATGCGTTGGGCCTGTTGTCAAGGGCGGCTTATTTCCGTATCAGCGCCGCTGCGCGATGGATGTTGATGAACGTTCCCATGACGTCGCGGAGGCGGAGGGGATCGGCCGATGTATTGACGTAAAAAGATTGGCCGTCCGGCGCGTATACGCCGGTCAGGGTGCTGTCGAAGGAATAGGACTGCTCCCGCTTATTGGCGTGGAACGACGCCTTGTATTCGTTGATCTGGCGAATCAGCCGGCCCGATTGATAGGCTTCGGCGTCTAAGGGGTCGGCATACGTTTCGACGTAGAGGGTGCAGGACAGGTTTTCGAGGCTGTTAGGGTAATCCATAGTCTGAATGGCCTGAATGGTGTTGATATCGACGTAGACGACGCTGTCATTCTGGGCGCTGACGACGCGGTAGCGGTCGGGCGACTGGAGCAGCGTGTCCGAATCCATAGCCTGGGACGCAGCGGAACCAGCTAGGAGCAGGAACGACAGGGATAAGAGGGAGAGAAGTTTTTTCATAGGGCTTCATCCTTTCTTCAGAGCGTATAGTATAAGAGAATTGTACATATTGTACCATACTCCAGAAGAAACGCAACGTCGGAAACGGTCGGGGCATGGCAGCGCCCGGCGGGAAAATGGAAGAAATATATTGAAAAATATATAAAGAATAGATATAATGGCAAGGTATTGTAAACGTCTGCGTGGGAACGCATCAGTCCCGATAACTAAGGCGTTTTCAGCCGTATTCCACTTGCGGAATCAAGGAAAATATCATAAAATACTCCTATGGAAAACGTAAATCCGTAATGTTGAATGGAGTTCTTGATGACCATATTGTAGTATACGGGAAAGGATTGGTTCATATGTTAGATTTTCGTATCCATACATTTTTATGCGTTTGCCGCCACATGAATTATACGAAGGCTGCCGCCGAACTGCAGATTACGCAGCCTGCCGTATCGCAGCATATCCGGCATTTGGAAAAAGAGTACCAGACTAAATTGTTCGACTACACGGGCAAGCGGCTGGAACTGACCCAGGCCGGTCAAATTCTGCTCAACGCGGCGACGACGATCAGCCATGACAACGTCATGCTCAAGCAGCGCCTGCAGGACCTGCAGCAAAACAATAAATCCGTCGCCTTTGGGGCGACCCACACGATCGGCGAATTCGAGATTATCGACCGCCTGGCCGATTTTCTCCACGAGCACGCCGACGTGAACATCCGGATGAAGATTGCCGATACGGACAAGCTGCTGAAAGCCGTCGACGAGGGGATTATTGATTTTGCCATCGTCGAAGGGTTCTTCGACCAGGACCAGTACGAAACGCTGCTGTTTTCCAACGAGCCGCTCATCGCCGTATGCGGGCCCGATTACGACGCGCCGTCGGAAATGTCTTTGGCCGACTTGATGCGCTATCGGCTCATCGTCAGGGAAAAAAGCGCCGGCACCCGGGAGCTCCTGGAACGGAGCCTGGCCGAGCACAGCCTGACGATTTCCGATTTCCCCCTTCGTCATGAAGTAGGGAGCCCCCAGGCCGTCAAGGGACTGACGTGCCGCAACTGCGGCGTCGCCTTTTTATATGAAAAGTCCGTGCGGCAGGAAGTAAACGACGGACGGCTCAAAGAAATCGCCATCCGCGATTTTTCCGTTACCCACGCCGTGACGTTTTTGTGGCGTAAAGGCAGTATGTACAGCGCGATGTTCCGCCAGATGTACAATCAGCTCAAAGGCTGAGGGACGCGTCGCTGATTCATGATGTAGTAGTTTCTATGTTTTCTGAAAGGGTGAAATATCATGTTATATTCGACAGAAGTAAAGAATATGTGTCCCGTAAAAAAGGGCGCGTATCACGGCCCGGCACCGATTCCTGAAGAAGGCAAATGGGTGCAGGTCAAAGAAATTAAGGATATCAGCGGTCTGACTCACGGCGTAGGCTGGTGCGCTCCCCAGCAGGGCGCCTGCAAGCTGACGCTGAACGTAAAGGACGGCATCATCGAAGAAGCCCTCGTAGAAACCCTCGGCTGCTCCGGCATGACCCATTCGGCAGCGATGGCTTCGGAAATCCTGCCGGGCAAAACGCTCCTCGAAGCGCTGAATACGGACTTGGTATGCGACGCCATCAACGTAGCCATGCGCCAGCTCTTCCTGCAGATCGTATACGGCCGCACGCAGACGGCCTTCTCCGAAGGCGGCCTTCCCATCGGCGCCAGCCTGGAAGACCTGGGCAAGGGCCTGCGCAGCCAGGTCGGCACGATGCTCGGCACGAAAGCCAAGGGCACGCGCTATCTGGAAATGACCGAAGGCTATGTCACCCGCATGGCTCTCGATGAAGAAAACCAGGTCATCGGCTATGAATTCATCCACCTCGGCAAGATGATGGACGCTATCAAAAAAGGCGTAGAACCGGCAAAGGCCATGGAAGACGCCAAAGGCCATTACGGCCGCTTTGACGAAGCAGCTTCGTACATCGATCCGAGAAAAGAATAAGGAGGGCTCATCATGGAATTGTTTGAAAGCTACGACAGAAGAATAGATAAAATCCTCGGCGTGCTGAAAGAATACGGCATCGGCAGCGTAGAAGAATGCCGCGACATCTGCGCCGCCGCAGGCATCGACCCGTACCAGATCGTAAAGACCGTTCAGCCCATCGCCTTTGAAAACGCCGGCTGGGCCTATACGGTAGGCGCGGCCATCGCTATCAAGAAGAACGCCCGCACGGCCGTAGAAGCGGCGAAAGCCATCGGCGAAGGCCTGCAGGCCTTCTGCATTCCCGGCTCCGTCGCCGACGACCGCAAGGTAGGCCTCGGCCACGGCAACCTGGCGGCTATGCTGCTCCAGGACGAAACGCAGTGCTTCTGCTTCCTCGCCGGCCACGAATCCTTCGCCGCCGCTGAAGGCGCTATCGGCATCGTCCGCAACGCCAACAAGGCCCGCAAGGTGCCCCTGCGGGTTATCCTGAACGGCCTCGGCAAGGACGCTGCCCAGATCATTTCCCGCATCAACGGCTTTACGTACGTACAGACCCAGTTTGACTACGGAACAGGCGAACTCCACATCGTCCGCGAAATCCCCTACTCCAAGGGCGAACGGGCCAACGTCCGCTGCTTCGGCGCCGACGACGTCCGCGAAGGCGTTGCCATCATGCATCACGAAGGCGTCGACGTATCCATTACGGGCAACTCGACGAACCCGACCCGCTTCCAGCATCCCGTTGCCGGCACGTATAAAAAGGAATGCGTCGAAATGGGCAAGAAGTACTTCTCCGTCGCTTCCGGCGGCGGCACGGGCCGCACGCTCCATCCGGACAACATGGCTGCCGGCCCGGCTTCGTACGGCATGACCGACACGATGGGCCGCATGCACTCCGACGCCCAGTTTGCCGGCTCGTCTTCCGTACCGGCTCACGTAGAAATGATGGGCTTCCTCGGCATGGGCAACAACCCCATGGTCGGCGCGTCCGTCGCTGTCGCCGTAGCCGTAGAAGGCGCAGCCAAGGAAGGCAAATTCTAATTCGGCATTGCCTCATATTCGCAAAGTGCAAAACGCAGTTTCCCAATCGGGAAGCTGCGTTTTTTGACGCTCCTGTAGTATTGTGATATAATATATCCCGACAAAAATATATAAAGCGACAAAAGGCTATCCGGCAAGATGCGTTTCGGTCTGTTGCGGATAGCTTGTTTCTTGTGAAATCATATATAACCTGCTAATAAGACAAGATGTAAACGGTAATGACGTAGTAGTGAAATGGGGTATTCGATGAAGACGAGAAAAAAAATTGCAGCTATGATATGTTTCATGATGATGACTTCTGTATCGGTTGTCGGCGCGACGTTTCATCCCGGTGACCGGGGCGATCAGATCGTGGCGATTCAAAACGCCTTAGTCCGCAACGGCAGCGACATCGCCGTCGACGGCGATTACGGCACGGGGACGAAGGAAGCCGTCAAGGCCTTTCAGGAACGGCACGGCCTGGACGTAGACGGCATCGTCGGCGCTCAGACCTACGAAGCGCTCATGGGAGCGGCTATGCCGGAAAACGTGAGCAGCCATTTTATCGAAAAAAAGGCCATCAGCAGCCAGGGCAAGAAGAACGTCATGTTCCCCTTAGTCACGGCGGACAACGCCATCAGCGTCGTCCAGCAGGCCTTGGCCAATAAGGGCTATAACCTCGACGTAGACGGCGTCTTCGGCGTTGGCACGGAACAGGCCGTCCGCAAATTCCAGGCTGACAACGGCCTCGACGTAGACGGCGTCGTCGGCAAGGCGACATTCTACGCCCTGACAGGGGAAGCGCTGCCCGGCGGCCCCCTGCGCCGCTTCGGAAACGGCGGCTACGGCAGCGCGACGGGCACGGCCAACTCCCGCCTCGCCAAGCAGCTCCTGGGTATCGCCAACCAGTATAAGGGCGTGCCCTACGTCTTCGGCGGTTCTACGCCGTCGGGCTTCGACTGCTCAGGCTTTACGCGCTACGTCTATTCGGCCGTAGGCATCAGCCTGCCCCGCTGCGCCGACGAACAGTACAGCGTCGGCAGCGACGTATCTATGTCCAACCTCCAGCCCGGCGACCTGGTATTCTTCTCGACGTATGAACCGGGCATTTCCCACGTAGGCATCTACATCGGCGACAGCCAGTTTATCAACGCCTCCAACGACGGCGTCAGCGTAGCCGACCTCAACAGCCGCTACTGGGCGTCCCGCTACGTAGGAGCCAAACGGGTCATCAACGGATAAATCACCTCATAAAAACTCCTGCTTGTATCAGAATACGATCTGATGCAGGCAGGAGTTTTTTGTGTTGATACATGTATTCGAAAGGGCTGACACCGTATGATACAATAAATATATCTAAATATCCAATGGCACAGGTGGTGTACATAATGACAGATGCAGAACAAAGAGCAGGGGCGAAACAGTTTGTGAAAGATTGGACTGGAAGAGGATATGAAAAAGGCGAGAGCCAGACGTTTTGGTTGGCGTTGCTGAGAGATATTTTTGGTATTGCTGAGCCGGAAAAATATATTTCTTTTGAAGAACAAGTAAAATTAGACCATACAAGCTTTATCGACGCATATATTCCGACGACTCATGTGATGATTGAACAGAAAAGTTTAGGAAAGGATCTGCGTAAAGGCATTCGGCAGTCCGACGGCTCCATTTTATCGCCGTTACAACAGGCGAAGCGCTATGCGGCGGAGCTACCGTATTCGCAGCGGCCTCGCTATATCGTGACGTGCAACTTTTCTTCCTTTTTAGTATACGACATGGAAAATCCTCAAGGCGAACCGGCAGAAATTTTGCTGGAAAACTTGCCTGACGAGTACTATCGCCTGGGCTTCTTGGTAAAAGAAGACGACAAGTACATACAAAAAGAAGTCGAGATTTCCGTACAGGCTGGCAATCTCGTCGGCAAATTATACGATGTACTGCTGCAAAAATATATCGACCCAAACGATGAAGAAACGCTGAAAGACTTAAATATTCTTTGCGTCCGCATAGTCTTTTGCTTGTACGCCGAAGACGCGGGTATCTTTGGCGCGCACGGTATGTTTCACGATTATTTGGCGCGCAACAGGCAGAATTGCCGCCGAGCATTGTTGGATTTGTTCTGTGTCCTCGATACGAAGCCCGAAGACCGCGACCCCTATATGGACGACGAGTTGGCGGCGTTTCCGTATGTCAACGGCGGCTTATTTGCCAAAGAAGACGTGACGATTCCGAAATTTGATGACGAAATTATAGACATTATCTTGCGAGATTGCAGCGAGCAGTTTGATTGGAGCCATATTAGCCCGACGATTTTCGGGGCGGTCTTTGAAAGCACGCTGAATCCAGACACGCGGCGCAGCGGCGGTATGCACTATACGAGTATCGAAAATATCCATAAGGTCATCGATCCGTTATTTTTAGACGAGCTGCGAGATGAATTCCAGAAAATTGCTGGGGAGAAGCGTAAAAAAGAACGGAATAAAAAGTTGCGGCAATTTCAGGATAAATTGGCGTCGCTGAATTTTTTAGACCCGGCTTGCGGTTCAGGGAACTTCCTGACGGAGACGTACATGTCCTTGCGAAAGCTGGAAAACGAAGTTATTAGCTTACTCAACGACGGCAGCCAGGTCTTAGGAGGGTTGGATAACCCTATCAAGGTACAGATTAGCCAGTTTTACGGCATTGAAATCAACGACTTTGCTGTGACCGTCGCCAAAACGGCATTATGGATTGCCGAAAGCCAGATGATGAAGGAAACGGAATTAATCGTCCATATGGAGCTGGACTTCCTGCCCTTAACGACGAACGCCTACATCGTCGAAGGCAACGCCCTGCGTATGAATTGGGGAGATGTCATTGCGCCAGAAAAACTGAATTATATTATGGGGAATCCGCCTTTTGTAGGAGCGCGTATTATGAATAATGCTCAGAAATCTGATGTGTTTATGATATTTGAGGAGTGGAAGAATATAGGAAATTTAGATTACGTTGCTTGTTGGTATAAAAAGGCGGCAGATATGATGAAGCATACAGCAATTCGTGCTGCTTTAGTTTCTACAAATTCTGTTTCCCAAGGAGACGCTGTGGCTACATTATGGGCACCTTTATTTTCGGAAGGTATTCATATTGATTTTGCACATCGTACTTTTATTTGGGATAGCGAATCAAATCAAAAGGCACATGTTCATTGCATTATCATTGGCTTTAGTCGAGCTCCTAATATAAAAGAAAGAATTATTTATGAAGGCGCTCAATTACGAGTTGTAGATAATATTAATGGATATCTTGTCGATGCTCCGTCTGTTTTTATTTATTCTCGTAAAAAGCCTTTGTCTAATGTTCCAACTATGGTATTTGGTAGTATGGCAAATGATGGAGGTAATTTTTTCTTTGATGAAAATGAATATAAAAACTTTATCTCTAAAGAACCACTCGCTCAACAATACATCAGGCCATTTTTAGGTGCACATGAGTTTATAAATAACAAGAAGAGATATTGCTTATGGCTTGAGAATGTGAATCCATCAGAGTTACGAAAAATGCCTTACGTCATGGAAATTCTTCATAAAGTAAGAGAAATCAGGTCTAAGAGTTCCCGCATTAGTACTCAAAAATTAGCAGATACCCCTTTTTTATTTGGAGAAATAAGACAGCCTAACACAACCTATTTACTTATACCGCGGCATTCTTCTCAAAATAGGAGGGGTAAATTGCAAGTTGAATTTGAACAACCATAATCAGGAAACACACTCACTAGCATAAACTTCATCGAGGAATGCATCAAATAGCTCTGACGGCGTATGGTAGCCC
>NZ_NFIY01000022.1:0-40841 GCF_002163455.1 Megasphaera sp. An286
ATAAATAAAAAATCCCCCCCCCCCCAACCGTTTTTATATTGCATTTAAAGCTGGCAAAGGGAAAAAATACATGTAAAAAAAATGCCTGTTCATGAAATATTTTTTTGCCGAGAAAGCAAATCGTGATATTTCATGAACAGGCAAGAGGTATTTTGTTGGTTACATCCCATTAGATTTTCCGATGTTCGCATTGGCGATGTACACGCCGGCCAAAATGACGGCGACGCCGATGGTCTGCATCAGGGAAAAGGTCTCGCCCAACAGGGTCACGCCGGCGACGATGGCTACGACGGTGGAAATGCCGATAAACGACGCCGTGCGGTTTACGCCGATGCTGGCGAGGGCTATGTTGGACAAGAAAAAAGCCAGGACGGAGCAGCCCACGCCCTGATACAGAATAGCAGCGAGGAAGGCTGAGTTGGTCAAGGGCAGGCACAGGCTATCAACCAGTGTCTCCGCATGCCATCCTTCGGCGAGAGCCAAGGGAATAAATACGGCCGCGCCGGCCGCCATCATGGCCGCCGTAAGCTCTGCCCCCGTATAAGCTGCGGCCTTTTCGACAGATACGCTGTACAGGGCATAAGACAGGACGGCAATCGTCAGGACAGCGTAGCCGGAAAGAGAAAAGCTCGCCGACGCGCCGGCTGCCAGGACTGCCGTGAGGACGCCGGCCAGGGTCACGGCAATGCCGACGACCTGATGCTTCTGCGGCGATTTATCCAGCAGCAGCGTCGAAGCCAGGAGCGATACGGCAGGGATGCAGGCTAAAAAGGCACCGCTTTCCGAAGCCGTCGTCTGGCTGATGCCTACGGTCTCGGCGACAAAATAGACGACGGGATTGCAGAGAGCCACGGCCAGCAAAGGCTTTCTTGGCTTCCCTTTCCAGCGCACCTGCACCCGTCCCAACGCAACGCACAGGGTCATGAACGCAGAGGCGACGAAAAAACGCCATCCCAGCAATGTCAGGGCGCTGGCGGCCTGCGTCGCCTCCTTGGTACAGATATAGCTCAGGCCGAACAGGGTTTCGCAGCCGACGGCGCAGAGACAGCCCCATAGGATACGGCTGCGGCTTTTCTTCATCATACGACGCACCTCGCTCTGCCGACGCGAATACGCCGGCGGATATCACTAATACAAAAAGCCTGCGCCGCCAAGCAATCGCTTTCGCTGCGCAGGCTGTTGCCATGCTTATAATCCTTTTAGTATGAGAAAGGCCATAATGGCGGCAAGCATCACAATGGATATGACGCGGATACCGGATCCGCCGCGCAATGACACATGGGGAAGCTTTCTCTTTTTTTTAGGTCGGCCGGCAGGGCGCGGCCGCTTGGACATGCCTTCTTCCATCGCTTATACGCCGGGCCAGGCCATTTCCTTGCCGCCTAAGATGTGGGCGTGCATGTGGTGTACCGTCTGGCCGGCTTTTTCGCCGGTGTTGAAAATGACGCGGTAGCCGTCTTTGTCCAGGCCCAGTTCCTGAGCGACCTTCTGTATGGCGAAGAGCATTTTTCCCGCTACGTCGGCGTCGTCTTCCGTCAGAGCCGCGATGCTGGCGACGTGTTTTTTCGGAATGACCAGGACGTGTACCGGCGCAACAGGCGCGATGTCCTTGAAGGCGAAGAAGTTGTCGTCTTCATACACCTTTGTGCTGGGGATTTCTCCCTTGATGATCTTGCAGAATAAGCAGTCTTCCATGTTAAGCATCCTCCTTTAATGTACCGTAAAGTATATGGTTGTCCGCCCGGTCCAGCACGACGGGAACGATTGCGCCTTCGCAAGGTTCCGTCAGGCCTTCCGCGCAGACCCGTTCGTAGTTTTCTGAAAAGCCTTCGCCCGTCGTGCCGTCCTGCCGCTCGATGAGGACATGGACGGTCTTGCCGACCATCTGAGCCAGGAGCTCGTCCTTCTGCCGGGCCGACAAGGCGTTGACGATTTCGACGCGCTCTTTCTTTATTTGCGGGTCGACTTGATGCGGCATGGCTGCCGCCGGCGTGCCGGGCCGCTGCGAATAGGGAAAGGCGTGGATGTGGGAAAATTTCAGTTCTTCCAGCGTTTCCATCGTCTCCTGAAACAGCTCGTCCGTTTCGCCGGGAAAGCCTAAAATCAAGTCCGTCGAGATGGTCAGGCCGTGAATGCGGCTGCGCAGCTCGGCAATCAAGCCTTTGTACTCGGCCTTTGTATACTGGCGGTTCATAGCCTTCAGGATAGCGTCAGAGCCGGACTGCAGGGGCAGGTGCAGGTGCGGGCAAATGCGGTCGGATGAATTCATGACCTCGATGAGGTCGTCGTCTACTTCCAGCGATTCGACGGAACCCATGCGGATGCGCTGCACGTCCGTCTCGTCCAGGAGACGCCGCAGGATGAGAGCCAGCGTCGGCCGTTCCGGCAGGTCCTTGCCGTATGCGCCCAAGTGAATGCCCGTCAGGACGAGCTCCTTAAAGCCGTAGGAAATGAGGCGCTGCGCCTCGGCTATGACGGCGTCGGGCTGACGCGACTTCAAGCCGCCCCGCGTGTAAGGGATGATGCAGTAGGTGCAGAAATTATTGCACCCTTCTTGAATCTTGAGGTCGGCCCGCGTATGCTCTACGGCCGACGGATAGAGGGGAATTTCCTCGAATTCGTCGCCCTTCATGACGTCGTGCACGGCCTGTATCGTCCCGTCGGCTTCACGTCCCAGCAGCTTTCGGACGATGGCTGTGATATTCTTCTTTTCATTGGTGCCTACGACGGCATCGACGCCGTCCATGGCCGCCAACAGCTCCGGATCGAGCTGGGCGTAGCAGCCCGTCACGACGACGACGGCCTTAGGATTGCGCTTTTTCGCCCGTCGGATGAGCTGCCGCGATTTCTTTTCCCCCATCTGGGTTACCGAGCAGGTGTTGATGACATACACATCGGCAGCGTCGTTAAAATCGGCATCGGCAAAGCCTTCGGCCAAAAACAGGCCGCGCATGCTGTCCGTATCGTATTGATTGACGCGGCATCCCAGCGTCGCAAAAGCAATAGTCGCCATTATTTAAATCCTCTTTCGTATTTGACAATCGCCAAGGCGGCTAGCGACGCCGTCTCGGCCCGCAGGATGCGGGGCCCTAAGGAAACGGTACGGCACCAGGCGGCGTGCGCCTCGGCGTATTGTATTTCTTTCGGTGAAAACCCGCCTTCGGGGCCGATGCAGAGCACGACGTTTCCCGTGCGGATCTGGCTGCATACGTCGGCCAGCGGGGCCGTTTCCCGTTCGTAGGGAATGACGAACCGCTCATGGCCGTACTGGTCCACCAGAGCCTGGAACTCGACGACGTCCTCTACAGGCGGCACGTCGCTGCGGCCGCACTGCTTCGCCGCTTCCAGGGCCAGGCGCTGCCACCGTTCCCGCCGGCTTTGACGGCGAGTTTCATTTAATTTTACTACACAATTTTCCATTTGTACAGGAACAATGCGGCTGACGCCCAGCTCCGTCGCCTTTTGGACGACCCAGTCGAACTTGTCGCTCTTCAAAAGCCCCGCCGCCAGGACGACCTCGCCGGCCGTCTCGTCGCCGTCGGACAGCTTTTTCGCCGGCGTCAGCATAGCCGAATGGCCCTGCACGGCGGTGATGACGCATTCGTACGTCGCGCCCGTACTGTCCGTCACGGCCAGCGTGTCCCCCACCGTATGGCGGAGGACGACGAGGACGTGGCGGGCGTCGTCAGCCGACAGCTCAAAGTTCCCGCAAATGGGAAAATCCGTAAATAGTTTCCGCATTATAGTCTCCTCATGCGCACGGCGTACCAGCCGTTCTGCAGGCATTCGTCTTCCCAGGCAAAGCCTGCTTCCCCTGCGGCGCGGCGTACCTCGCCGATGCGCTCGTCAATGATGCCGCTGGCAATCAGGACGCCGCCTGCTTCCATGTACGGCGGCAGAGTCGGCAGCAAGGCCAGGACGGCGTTGGTCACCAAATTGGCCACGACGACGTCGGCCTTTTTGCCCTCAGCCGATACAGCGGCCAAGAGATCGCTGTTGTACACGTCGACGACGTCGCTCACGTTGTTCAGGTTGGCGTTGATGACGGCCTGAGATACGGCCTTTTCGTCGAAATCGACGGCGACGACGTGCTGCGCACCGAGTTTGGCCGCCGCCACGGCTAAGATGCCCGTCCCCGTGCCGATGTCAAATACTTCGTCTCCCGGCTTGACGGCCTGTTCCAAATACTGGACGCACATGCACGTCGTGTCGTGGAAGCCGCTGCCGAAGGCCAGTCCCGGCTCGATGACTACGACATCTTCGCCCTCGCCCGGCTCAGCCGGCTCCCAGGCCGGTGCGGCCCAGAAATGCTCCGATATCTTCTTCGGGTGAAAATAGGCCTGCCAGGAATAGAGCCAGTCCGTGTCGTCGGTCAGGTTCGTCCGGATCTGCCACTTGCCTAATGCCGCGTCGCGGCGGGCCAGCTCCCTCATATGCGTTCGTACCGTTTCCACAGCGTCCTTCTGCTCCGGCGGGAAATACGCCGTTATACGGATGCGGCCCAGCTCGTCGGCTTCGTCGTCGTGGATGATCGAGCCGCTGCCACCGCATTCATATAAAAGAAGGGCCACCAAATCGGTGGCCTCTGGGGAAACAATCAAATCGATTTCATTCCATTTCATCGAATGTTCTCCCTTATCTTCAAAGTTCTTCTTTTAATTTGCTCCAAAAGCCTTTTTTGCTCTTAGATTTTTCTTTGGAACCTTCCGGCGATGCTTGGGCCGGCTTAGGCTCCCCCACCCAGGTTTCGCCGCCTGCGTAGGCAAATTCCTTCAGCAATTCCTTCTGTTTGGCGTTCAGCTTCTTCGGTACGGCTACAGTGACCTGTACGTGATGATCGCCGCGGCGGTCCTTCGCGCCCAAGACGGGCACGCCCTTGCCGCGGATGCGGAATACCGTACCGGTCTGCGTGCCGGCAGGAATTTTCAGCTCGATTTTGCCATCCAGCGTGTCGACGCGGATCGTCGAGCCCAAGGCCGCCTGAGCGAAGGAAATCGTTTCCTGCGACAGGATGTCATTTCCTTCCCGCGTGAACTGCGGGTCCCGGCGGACGAAGATGTATACGTACAAATCGCCGTGGCCGCCGCCGCGTACGCCCGGTTCGCCTTCGCCGGCTACGCGGAGACGGGCTCCGTCGTCGACGCCGGCAGGAATCTTGATTTTCAGTTTCTTGCGGACCTTGACCGTGCCGTCGCCGTGGCACTTCGTGCACTTCTTCTTGATGATCTTGCCCGTGCCGCCGCAGTGCGAGCAGGTGCGGACGTTGACCATCTGGCCGAAGGGCGTGTTCTGGACGACGCGCTGCTGGCCCGTGCCGTGGCAGACAGGACATGTTTCTACGTCGCTGCCCGGTTCGGCGCCGCTGCCGTTGCAGCGGTCACACGTTTCATCCTTCGGGACCTGGATTTCCATTTCCGTACCGAAGGCGGCCTGCTTAAAGGAAATATCCACGTCGAAGCGCAGGTCTGCGCCGCGCTGCGGGCCGTTTGCCGACTGGCGGCGTCCCTGGCCGCCGAAGAAATCGGCGAAGATGTCTTCAAAGCCGCCGAACCCGCCGCCCTGACCGAATCCGCCAAAGCCGCCGAACCCACCGAAGCCGCCTGCGCCCGGACCGCCGGCGCCGCCGTTTTCAAAGGCGGCGTGGCCGAACTGGTCGTACTGGGCGCGCTTGTTCTTATCGGACAAGACCTGGTAAGCTTCGTTGACTTCCTTAAACTTTTCTTCGGCAGTTTTGGGGTCGTCCCGGTTTTTATCCGGATGGTATTTGATGGCTAACTTGCGGAAAGCCTTTTTGATCTCTGCGTCGCTGGCGTCTTTAGGAACGCCGAGAATTTCGTAATAATCTCGTTTCGTACTCATATGGGCAACCCCTCTTATCTACCTTACTTCTGGTCGTCGTCTACGACTTTATAGTCTGCGTCGACTACCTTTTCGCCGCCCTGGGCGCTCTGTTGCGCGCCGCCCTGAGCGCTGCCTGCGCCGGCCGGGCCCTGCTGAGCCTGCTGCTGCGCGCCGGCCTGCTTGTACATTTCGCTCGTCAGGTCGTAAAGCGGTTTCGTGACGGCTTCAGATGCCGATTTGATCTTGTCGAGGTCGTCGCTCTTCATGGCTTCCTTCAAATCGGAAATCTTGCTCTTAATATCGGAAACCTTGGAAGCGTCGGCTTTGTCGCCCAGGTCTTTGATCGTCTTTTCAGCCTGATAAATCAGGGAGTCGGCGTTGTTCTTCGCTTCGATGAGTTCCTTGCGCTTCTTATCTTCTGCTTCGTGAGCCGCAGCTTCCTTGACCATGCGGTCGATTTCGCTCTTGTCGAGGCCCGACGAGGACTGAATGGTAATCTTCTGTTCCTTGCCTGTGCCGAGGTCTTTAGCGGAAACGTTTACGATGCCGTTGGCGTCGATGTTGAAGGTAACTTCGATGCGGGGTACTCCGCGCGGAGCTGCGGGGATATCGGACAGTTCGAAACGGCCCAGTGTCTTGTTGTCGGCAGCCATTTCGCGTTCGCCCTGGAGGACGTGTACATCGACGGAGGGCTGGTTATCGACAGCCGTGGAGAATACCTGGCTATTGGACGTCGGGATCGTCGTGTTCCGTTCGATGATCTTCGTAAATACGCCGCCCAGCGTTTCAATGCCCAGGGACAACGGCGTTACGTCGAGGAGCAGTACGTCTTTGACGTCGCCTACGAGAACGCCGGCCTGGATAGCTGCGCCGATAGCGACGCATTCGTCGGGGTTGACGCCCTTGCTCGGTTCCTTGCCGAGGATGGATTTAATAGCGTCCTGTACAGCGGGAATACGGCTGGAGCCGCCGACGAGGATGATCTTGTCGATTTCGTCGATAGTGAAGCCCGAATCGGCGATGGCTTTCTTCGTCGGTTCCATCGTACGGTGTACGAGGTCTTCCGTCAATTCGTTGAATTTAGCCCGTGTCAGGGTCAGGTCGAGGTGTTTCGGGCCCGTAGCGTCAGCCGTGATGAACGGCAGGTTGATGTTCGTCGAGAGAACCGTAGACAGTTCGATCTTAGCTTTTTCAGCAGCTTCCTTCAAGCGCTGTTCTGCCATCTTATCCGTCGAGAGGTCGATGCCCGTCTGGCCCTTGAATTCGCTGATCATCCAGTTCATAACGGCATTGTCGAAGTCATCGCCGCCGAGGTGGGTATCGCCGTTTGTAGCCTTAACTTCGAAGACGCCGTCGCCCAGTTCGAGGATAGATACGTCGAAGGTGCCGCCGCCGAGGTCGAATACGAGGATCTTGCCTTCGCCGCCCTTATCGAGGCCGTAGGCAAGAGCAGCTGCCGTCGGTTCGTTGACGATACGGAGTACGTCGAGGCCGGCAATCTGACCGGCGTCCTTCGTAGCCTGACGTTGGGAGTCGTTGAAGTAAGCCGGTACCGTGATGACCGCCTGGGTTACTTTTTCGCCCAAATAGCTTTCGGCGTCGGCTTTCAATTTCTGCAGAATCATAGCGGAAATCTGCTGGGGCGTGTATTTTTCGCCGTTGATGTCGACGGTGTAGCTTTCGCCCATGTGACGTTTAATAGAAGAAATCGTGTTTTCCGGGTTGGAAACGGCCTGGCGTTTTGCCAGCTGGCCTACGAGGCGTTCGCCTGTCTTGGAAAAGCCGACGACAGACGGCGTCAGACGAGAACCTTCTGTATTCGTGATGACGGTCGGTTCGCCGCCTTCCATAACAGCTACAACAGAGTTTGTCGTACCTAAGTCAATACCAATTACTTTACTCATGATAAATTCCTCCTCAATATCTTTCTACGATGATTAACCGTTAAATGCAACTTTTACCATAGCCGGACGCAAGGTCTTGTCGCCCAGCAAATAGCCTTCCTGCAGCACTTCGACGACGACGTCGTTGTCGTATTCGTCGCTGGCTACCCGCATGACCGCCTGATGGTAGTTCGGGTCGAAGGGTTTGCCGACGGCGTCGATTTTCACAACGCCTTCCTTTTCCAGGACGGTCATGAGCTGTTTGTAAATCATTTCATAGCCGTCTACGAAGGATTTCAGATCGTCCGTCAGCTTATCCTGCGGCACCTGCAGGGCCCGTTCGAAGTTGTCGACGACGGGAAGGACGTTCTGCAGGACTTCCATTTTTACGACTTCAGAAATCTGAAGCTTTTCGCCGGCCGTCCGCTTTTTGAAATTGGCGAAGTCGGCTTGCAGGCGCATGTAGCGCTGTTTCATATCCGCTACGGCTGCTTCCGCAATTTTGGCATCCGTCGAAGCGGCATCTTCCGCCGCTTTTTCCTCATCTGCCGCCGGAGCGTCTCCTGCATCCTGCGCCGGTTCCGCTTGTTCAGCCGATTCGTTTACCTTCGCGTTTTCAGCCTCTGCCGCTTCGGCAGCAGCCTGCTGTTCGTGCTTTTTTTCTTTATCCTTTTCTTTATCTTTGCTCATCTGTATGAAAGCCTCCTATGTATCGTCGTGATAATGCTCTAAAATATTCGTCACATGCTGCTTCATAAAATCGAGGAGACCGATGATCTTGGCATATTCCATGCGCGTCGGCCCCAGCACGGCAATCTTGCCGAGGACGACGTCGTTTGCCTTGAAAGTCGCCTCAATGATGCTGCAATCATTGATAGGAGATAGGTTTGCTTCTTCCCCAATGCGCACGGTCACGGTCTTCTGCGGCTCCTGGCCGTCGTCGTTGAACAGATTGGCCATGACGTCCTGTTCCTCCAGCATGGTGAACAAGTTTTTTGCCTTCGCTACGTCTTTGAACTCCGGCTTGTTTAAGAGCTCCATGGCCCCGCCCTTGTACAGCTGCTGCTCCCGGCGGAAGGCCTGATGGATAGACCGGAAGGCCAGCCGGTACAGCTCCAGGTCGCCGACGATGGATTCGTGAAACTGCTCCAGCATTTCCATGGTGATGCGGCTCACGGGAAGGCCGGCCAGGTAATGCGTCAGCTTTTCGGCGATGACGTTCAGCTCGTCCACGTCCGTATCTTCGGGCTTCGGGAAAATGCAGTTCTCGATCTGGCCCGAATCGGTGACGACGATCATGATGGCCCGCCGGAAATCCAAGGGCAGGAAGCGGATGTACTTCAGCTTCGAGCTTACCTGCTGCGCTGCCATGACCAAGGTCACGTTGTGGGTAATCTTGGACAAGACCTTGGCTGTCGACTGGAAAATCTGATCGACGTTGTTCATCTTATCGTGAAACCAGGACTGGACAAAGCGCTTTTCTTCCTCGGAAATCTGCGTCGGCTCCAGCAGGCAGTCGACATAAAACCGATAGCCCTTGATGGACGGAATCCGTCCGGCCGACGTATGAGGCTGTTCCAAATAGCCCAGCATTTCCAAATCAAACATTTCATTGCGGATCGTCGCGGCGCTGACGCCTAAATTGTACTTTCGGGCGATAGTCCGCGAGCCGACCGGTTCGGCAGAAGTGATATAGTCCTGAATGATGGCCTGCAATATTCTTTGTTTTCTCTCATCCAAATCCATATGCATCACCTCTGCTTCTGCTCATTTGACTTATTAATTAGCACTCATGCAATTTGAGTGCTAACGACTATATAAAAGATAGCATGATTGCAAGTATTTGTCAATGATTTTAGGCCAAAAAACAGCCAATTAGTCAAAAAGTCAAACAACTTTTTTCAAGCACAGTCGAACAGCCCGGCCGCTGCCAGCCGGACTGCTCCCTAGGCATCATTACGTCGTCGTCTGCTCTTTCTTCTTCCGGGGCGGCGTCATCGCTTTCCGGGCCCACTGGAAAAATTCCTGCCGCGAATCCCACAGGAACAAGTTTTCCTGATAGCAGCTGACTAATTCGCTTTCCGTATACAGCTGATATTCATCTATATATTCGGATTCATCGAGCAGCCGTAGTTCCGCCGCATCCTTGAGGAACGACCGGAACCCGCGGTACGTCGTGCTCAATCGTTTCAATACGCCTTTGGCTTCCTCTGATTTTCCCTCTTGGAAATACAGCAGCGCCAGAGGCAGCTGAAATCCGGCCGAATCGTCGACTTCCTTGAATTGACGCATCAGCTTCAGGGCGTTGTATTCGTCTTCCATATAGACATACAAGTGCATCAGCGTATATCGGACGCCCAGATTATCGCTGCAGTTTAATTTTAAAATTTCCTTGCCTACGGCGATGGCCTTCCGCAGCATCATGCACTGCTGCAGCAGAAACATATACATATGCATAAGCCGGATATAGGGGCGCGTCTCCAAAACCTGATAAAAGTCGCCTACGGACTGCTGGTAAATCTTCCGCTCCCGCAGATCTTCCTTGCCCAGAGCCAGCAGCCGTTCAACGTCGGGCAGATACTCATGATAGGCCCGCTTGTCCAAAAACAGCAGGGCAGACAATACATCCAGATTTTTCGGCTCCAGTTCCTTCGCCTTTTCCAGATACCGTCTCTGCACCTTTTTGCTCCTGGCTCGTCCGGCCAGCTCTAACCAGTCGAATACGTCTTCCGCCGTTTCCTCCGTCAGCGGCTCCTGTGCTTCCAGCATAGTATTCGTCTGATCCATATATTCCTGAATCAGCTGGTTCAGTTCTTCGTCGGACGCCGGTTTCCGACCGCCCAATCGCCGCTCAATGAACTCGTGAATATTTTTAAATTCTTTTTCCGTAGCCAAACTCATAGATATCGCCTCGCAAATGTAGTATATATTGCTTATTATTTACTATTGTATCAATCGTCAAATCCTTTGACTAGTAAAAAGAGAAAAAGAATAGTTTTTTTTGCAAATAGTTTTGACAAGAGCGATTGTGACAGCCGCCTTATTCTGTTAGTATTTCCTTCAGAATATACGAGTACGCTGTGTTACTAGGTTTAGGGGTCTTTTCCATCGCCTGCCGTATCTGCCCCTATGGGCTGCGGCATAGAAGCCATAGGGCGGCATGACGGCGCCGCATATGTTCTTTTATTTTTGCATGATGAAATCTTCTTGCCATGTTTTTATACTTTTTGACCCGTATCCCAAGGCTGCCAGGGCCTGCATATTCTATGATTTTCAAATATTTTGCTAACCCGAATTTACGGCCCGTTCTTTAGCCGTTATGCCTATGGCAGCGCTTCGTATACGGGACAAATGCCTTCACCTAAGCTGACGTCCGGGCTGCCCCAGCTCATGTCGCTGATATGGCGGAGTCCGCCCCGGCCGGAAGGCATAGACCTTTTGGTCTCATATGGACTGGGCGCCGTATCATGGCGGGGACTCCCCTTGCTGTGAACCAATACGGCACGGATATACGGGACGCTGGACTCGCCCTTCTTCAAGGCAATGCAAATGGCCCGGCAAACGGCCTCGTCACCCCAGCGCCGCGCCAACCCCTGCAGGGCTTCTACGGTCTGCCCGTCGGTCTTGCCGAACAAGGCTTCGTAATACAGGAGGGCCTTGCTACCTGGCGGAGACGACGGCTCCTCCCTATCGCCGCAGGTATCCTGCCCCACGTCGAGATAATCTGCGGCAGAGCCTGCACATGGCGCATATGCCATGTCTTCGGCTACATACGATATTCCTTCGTCCGTTTCCTCCCCCTGTATACCGTCTATGTCGTCCTTATCATACGCCGCAATTTCCTGCCTTTCGGAAAGCTGTGGGCAAGTCAGAACAGCTCCGCCAGATGACGCAATATATCCCGTTCGATGCGTCTGTCCATTGACGCGCTGTACTTTCTCATCGTGCCCAGCAGGGTCCTTCTCGCTATTCCAAAGCCATTCCATAGCAGCTCCGCCGCACGATGCAGCAGATTCCGTTTCAAGTATTGGTTTGTTGATGTTCTGTTTTTTCTCGTCAAGCATAGTTCCGGTCTTTCCATTATTTTGGGCATAGCTTATAGCAGTCTCGCCACACGGCGCGGCATATTCTGTTTGCTGGGTCTGTCCATGAACATGCAGTCTTTTCTTATTGGTCACAGTGACGGTCTTCATGCCGTTTCGGGGATAATCCACAGCAGCCCCGCCGTATGACGCAGCACGTTCCGTTTCAGGTACTAGTTCGTTGTCATTCTGTATGCTCTCGTCAAGCACGCGGCCAATCTGTTCACCATGCTGAAGGCAATCCAATTCAGACCTGCCATACGGCGCAACATATCCCGTTTCACAGGCCTGCCCATTGACGCTCTCCAGCCTTTCGGCAGGCATACGACCAGGCATTTCATTATGGGAAGCGCAAGCTGCTGTATTCGCCTGTTCCTCGCGCTGCCGCTGGCGATACCGTCTCATGCGGTTCCGGGCGTCGCTGCGCTTCTTCTCGTCGCGGGAAAAGCTCTGAATTTCATCCCAGGGCACGATGCGGATCAGTCCCGTTTCATCGCGGCTGATGAGGTCGATCTGCTCAAACACGTCCAGCACCCGTTCCACAAAAGCCTTGCGGCGGCGCAGCTGACGAGCCAGCAGCTCCGTCGGCATAGCCTGTCCCTCCGATACGTATATGTAGCCGTCATCGTTGAGCATACCAGCCAAATCCTTGAGATAAAACCAGATGACAAAATACGAATCGCCATGAGGCTGACTCAGCAAATACATCATCCGCGGGTCCTGAAATAACCCCACCTTCGTCTGAAACCATCGCAGCCCTTTCATGTCCGCACCTCTCCCTTCGCAGCTTTCTATAGTAGTAAGGGACACGAAGGACCAATTTTATTTCCCCTCTTGCCAAACTTGCATAAAAGGCAAAGCAAAAACGATTTATCAAAAAGGAGAAAATACACTAAATAAAAAATAAGACAGGGAAACATATAAAAGAAAGAGAAAAAGAAAAGAAGACGTTACGCGTAACGCCGTAAAGCGTAAGAAACCAAAGAAAAGCAAAAAACGGCTTAACAAAGCCATTTGCAGTCATAGGCCCTTGTCAGCTATACGCCGTAATTCATTTTATAATACATGTAAATAGAAAGATATACCCGATATTATACTGCGTTAAACTATTTATAACGCCAAACATTTGCCAATTCATTAGTTATTTCGACAACTAAATTACGATGCATCTCTTCCATTCCATGACTTCTACGCATACTCTATCCAAGACCGCAAACGCCTCCTGCCTATAAAGTTCAATCATATTTTTGTCGGCAACGGCACGTATTCCCGATACTATCAAATGGTTGAAAAAACAATGATATGCCCTTAACCATCCATCAACTAATCATACGCTCCAATACGACAAAAGCAGCCCGGCCCCATCAGCCGAACTGCTTCAAAACGAATCCATATTATATTAACAGCTGCAGCCAAGGCCTCCGCTCACTTCGGGTCACGACGCAGACGCCCTCGTTTCTTCGTCCCCTTCTCAATCAAATCATAACTCATACCGAGCAGCGAAACAATCGTCTCCCTGTCCACTGTACCGTCCAGCAGTACCGTCAGCCAATGACTGCGGTTCATGTGATAGGCCGGCAAAAACCCGTCGCGCTGCCGAAACGCCCCGATTAGATCAGGCTCACACTTCACGTTCAAGACATCAACGCATCCCTTCCCGGACAACCCCAACTTCTCCCGCAGCACATCCATCACAACGCCATACCACTTCCCATTTCGATGCCGCAGCACCGCATACTCAGGACAGGAAGCCCATAAACACTCCGGCTCCGTGCCGTATTGTTCTAAGGCAAAAGCTAATACGTCTTGCCGGTAGGTCAGTACCTTATCATCACTCATATCAATCCCTCCACATAGCCGCAGTCTTTCTATTCGTCGGCACCGTAGCAAACCCACAACCGATCAGCATTATAAATATAACTCCCCTATTGCCAGAGAGGATGAAACAATAGAATTTTTCTGTTTTCCGGCTCTACGGTATCATACTTCCTATATTGAGGAATCACTCGCGGCCTCTATTAACCATTCTCTTTTGTAATATATTGTACACCTTTTGGAATGAAACTTGTACATATCCGGCTGTGTCCCTATTGCATTCTTCTCCAGCGTGTTGGATACTATAGAGAGATTATACGATGAAACGGAAGGTGGTACAGATGATACGAAAGACTATCGTCCTTTGCTGTCTGCTGACATTGGGGCTGTCGGCTATGGCTTTGGCCTATGTGGGCAATTCGCACAGCATGAAGTTCCATTCTGAAGGCTGTCGGGCCGAACAGAAAATCCGGGCTGACCATCGCGTGTATTTGGAAACGCGTGAAGAAGCTATCAATGCCGGCTATACGCCCTGCGGCATCTGCAAACCGTAACATGCCGCCGAACAGAAAACAGAATTGCTCCTAACAGAAGGCACCGGCTCCTGCCTTCTCTTTACAGCTACCGGCTTTCATGCGGTGCTGCGAAACATGTATCGCAACTTCACAAACATACAAGGTTCTCGGAATCTTTGGCAAATATACACCAATTTGCAGTATACCTTGCGATTGCAGCCTATAGCCCTTGGAGAGGAGCCCTAATAATTACTACACTAATACGAGGAGATGCTATATGTTTCAACATAAAGTAGCTGTCGTCACCGGCGGCGTACAGGGCATCGGCAAATGCATTGCCGAAGAATTTCAGAAAAACGGCGCGGCCGTCTGTATTATAGATAAGCAGGACAACGAGTATTTCACCGGCGATATTGCCGACAAAGCCGTACTGCAGCGCTTTGCCGAAAAAGTCATTGCCGACTACGGCAGGGTCGATTACCTCATCAACAACGCCATGCCCCTGATGAAGGGCATTCACGAATGTTCTTATGAAGAATTTACCTATGCCCTGCAAGTCGGCGTTGCCGCGCCATTTTATTTGACGAAGCTCTTTATGCCGTACTTTGCATCGGGAGCCGCCATCGTGAATATTTCATCGTCCCGGGACCGCATGAGCCAGGCCGAAACAGAAAGCTATACAGCTGCAAAAGGAGGAATTGCCGCCCTGACCCACGCCTTAGCCGTCAGCCTAGCCGGAAAAGTACGAGTAAATTCCATCTCTCCCGGCTGGATTGACACAGTTTATACGGTCCATGATGGAGCCGATGCTGCCCAGCACCCGGCCGGCCGCGTAGGAAATCCTATGGATATCGCCAATATGGTATTGTACCTATGTTCAAACAAAGCCGGATTTATTACCGGCGAAAACATCTGCATCGACGGCGGCATGACCCGCCAAATGATTTACCATAACGACTGCGGCTGGACGCTGCAGGAACCATGAGTTATACCACGACAAACAGCCGCTTTTCTGCAAAGGGTATCCTTACAGAAAAGCGGCTGCTTTTTATTGTGATAACCGATTATAAACGCATTACACCGCAGCGCCGGTTTCTTGTCTTGTCAACAGCACGACCGTCTCATCACTACTTTCGTTAGGTAGGGAATTATCGTCATTGTCGATAATCACGTCTTGCGACGAAACACCGTCAAATTCAAGGGGAACCTTGAACCGAACACTTTTGATCCAGAGGCCGTTTGACTGCCTCTCAGGGTAAATCTGTACGCTGTCCAGCAGTGCATGCATGATTTCCTGTTCGTCACGCTCCGGCATAATGTCCATCATGTCCACGATAATCCGCATGGTGGCATACACTTCCTCAGCCGTAGCAGCCTTGCTCCCGGCGTTCTGAATGGCAATATTTACCTGATTGATCTTGCTGTCCAATTCAGCGATACGCTTCATTCGCTGGCGCAGCAGCCCTTGCAGGTCATCGTACATTTCATCGTAGAGATCATCGTCGGCGTCAAGCTCCATAATCTTCGATAGTAGCTTGGACTTCTGGCGTTCTTCCTTTTTCTTTGTGGCAACGAGAGTATCAGATTCCGCCTGCAAGGCATCCAGATTGGCGTCGGTTCCGATGGATTTCATGATATCCTGCGTGAAATCCATATTCCGCAACGCTTCCTGGACCACGCGGCGCACCTGCTCATTCACATCGTCCTGCCGGATATGCTTTGTGTATGTGCAGCGCTGGCCGCTCACGGTTTTGGTATTCTTGCAAATGTAGTACCACATGTCCGAATAGAATTCGCCGGAACCGTCTTTTTCTTTTTCCTATTCACCGCGCCATACATCGGCGCACCGCAGACAGGGCATTTGACGAGACCGGAAAGGATGTGAGCGTGTTGCGGGCTGTATCTTTTTTCCCGCTTATAGGCATTCAACTCGCGTTTTACTTGCGCGGCTTGCCAGAGATCGTACGAAATAATGGCCTCATGCTTGCCGTCAAATGTTTCATATTCCGCCTGTTTGACAATGTGGTATTCGTTTCGTGTTTCTTCGATTTTCTCGTTTTTCCGGCGTCCGTAGGCAATTTTTCCGGCATAGACTGGATTGTCCAATACACCCCTCACGAAAGTGGTTGAAATCCGACTGTATATCCCATTTTGGCGGGTCTGCTTACTATATCCGTTCTCATTCAACCATTTGGCAACGCCATTTATACCCATATCAGACTGCACATATTTTTCGAAAATTAGCCGAACAAGCGCAGCTTCGGAATCTTCGATGACCAGTACACCATCCTCGATCCGATAGCCGTATGGAGCCTGACCACCGTTCCATTTGCCTTCGCGGGCCTTCTGCCAACGCCCGGCCATCGTCTGCGCCTGGATGTTTTCGCGCTCCAACTCGGCGACACCGGCAAGAACAGGAAAGAGGATTTTTCCGGCAGCACTAGCAGAATCAATCCCATCTTCCACGCAGATGAGATTGACACCGAAATCCTGCATGATCTGCAAGTTGTTCAGCACATCAGCGGCATTCCTGCCAAACCGGGACAGCTTGAACACCAGAACATAATCAACATGATCCTCATTGTCGTTCTGTATCCGTTGCATCATGGCTTGAAACTGCGGCCTGCCGGTGGTATTCTTGCCGGATTTGCCTTCGTCCGAAAAGACGGCAACTACCTGCAAACTGCGGTGAGCAGCCTCCTTTTTCAGTCGATCTTGTTGTGCATCCAGACTGTATCCGTCCACCTGCATCTGCGTGGAAACGCGGGTATAGAGATAGCAGTGTTTCTTTGCTTGATTCATATGTTGCCTCCTTTATTTCAGGAATTCATACTCAAACAAAGTCGGCACTATAGTAGCCATTTTTTTCTGCCCCTTCCTGTATCTGATGCTCTTTCAGCCATTCACGCAGAAGGGCAGAAACCGTCATGTCTTTATCCAATGCAATCTGCTTGAGCGCCTTGCGCTCTTCCTTTGTCATCGTAATCGTCAAATTTACCATGTTTCTTTCTGCCATTTTGATTTTCCTCTCAACACAGAATTCTGTGTTCTTGTGTATTTGTGTAATAACATAACACAGAATTCCGCAAAAATCAACATATAATCATAGAAAAAGCGAATATATATCAAACTTCTTAACCTGTATGCACGCGCCCAGAGGGCGCGGCCGGGTGTAGGTATGAAGATCTCACCGGACCGGCTCGCCGACCCCGCATACAGAAAGGAGAAAGACCATGAAGATCCTGAGAGTCGAACCTGAGAAATCCCCTGAGATCGTCGATATGGACGGCACGCTCGAAGCACTGCAGGCAGCAGTCGGCGGCTATATCGAGGCCGTGTATCCGTTTGACGACCCCGTCGCAATCGTCTGCAACGATGACGGCAAATTCAACGGCATGCAGCCGAACAGGGCATTATATGACACAGACGGCGAGATCATGGATATCATCGCCGGCACGTTCCTGATCGTTGGTCTGTCTGATGACAATTTCGCCGAACTGTCCGATGAGTTGGCAGCAAAGTACGCCGCGCTATTTGGGACGCCAGAGGCCTTCTTGCGATCCGGCGACCACATCCTCGTATTTCCCATGGGCCCGGACCCGGACGCGTGTCCGTTCTGACCGTATGCCGCTAAATATAGTCTATATATAAATAAGAAAGGGTGACGCAGATGTCTGATCTGACTCGTAAATATATTGCCGATCTGGACGCCGGTGTGCGTGACTTGTTCGCGTCTGACCGGTGGCGCAGTTACCTTGAATTTCTGTCAAAGTTTCACCGCTACTCGGCTAACAACACAATCGCGATCTATCTGCAGCGTCCAACCGCATCTCTTGTCGCATCTTTCTCCGATTGGCGCCGCAAAGGGCGCCAGGTACGCAAGGGCGAGCACGGGATCAAGATCCTGGCTCCTCACACCATCAAGGACATTGACGACGAAACAGGCGAGATCAAGCAGCGTATGGGTTTTCACCTTGCATACTGTTTTGACGTATCGCAGACCGATGGAAAGGACCTTCCCGAAGGCCCGGCGCATCAACTGACCGGCACTGTCGATGGCTTTGCCCGCATCTGGGATACGCTCCTGGCTGTATCTCCTGTGCCTGTGTCGGTCGAGCCGATCACAGACTGCGAAGCCAACGGATACTACAGCCATGCTGACCAGCGCATTGTCATCCGCGACGGCCTGGCAGAGCTGCAGCGCGTCAAGACAGCAATCCATGAAATCGCTCACGCCATGCTGCATGCCAAAGGTGCGGAAGAAGCCGATGCAGACCGCAGCACGCGGGAAGTACAAGCCGAATCTGTGGCGTATGTCGTCTGCCGCGCCCTGGGCCTGGACACTTCCGATTACTCTTTCGGATACGTCGCGGGCTGGAGTGCTGACAAAGAGCTCAAAGCCCTCAAGGCGTCTCTTGACTGTATCGTGCGCACGTCCGACAAGATTCTCAAGGCGTTCGAACCTTCCGAAAACAACAGCGGCCGGGAAACCTCGGCCGCTTGATCTCACAAAAACCATCATAAAATCGACAAATATATTGACTTTTTGTGCAAAATATATTATAATATGCATAATTCGAAAAGCAATATGCTTTGTAACGACACCGTGCACACATTTCCGCATGGTGTCTTTTTTTGTCCACATGAAACGAAAGGAGATGCGTGTATGGAAATGAGCGTCCGAGACTATAAGCGGGCCATAGCCGACGGCAAGATCGACAACTGGTCGCCCAAGGATATCGAGCAATGGCTGCACTCCGACGTCGGCGGGATCGTGGGCCAAGACGCAGCCTGCCGGGCCGCGGCCATGATCGTGTACAACCATTTTGAGCGCCGCCCTTCTGTCTCCTTGTTTGCGGGACCGACCGGCTGCGGCAAGACTGAGATCTGGCGAGCGCTGCGCCGCGAATACAGCGCCGACAACGTCCACATTATCGACGCATCGACACTGACAGCAGAAGGCTGGCGCGGCAGCAACAAGATCTCGTCCATATTCAGATCGATCCGTCCGGATCGCCGTGGCCGCTGCATCCTTGTCCTTGACGAATTTGACAAAGTGCTGGAGCCTCAATACGGCGCCCAGGGCACCAATTACAGCGATCTGATACAAAATCAACTGCTTCGCCTGTGCGACCATGACACGCTCTTTTTTGGAGCTGGCGATGACAGCAACAGCGCCCTGTCGGTTGACTGTGCCGGCGTATCAGTCGTGATGCTTGGAGCGTTTGCGCGGTTGCAGGAGCGCAAGTCGCACGCTAAAAAGCACATCGGGTTCGGCAGCGCCCCCGCCGGAGACATACAGGCAGAAGAGATTACAGTTGATGATCTGATTTCCTACGGTATGCGGGCCGAGCTTGCGGGCCGCATCAACCGTATCGTCTGCATGGATTCTTTGACAATCCAGGACCTGGTACGGATCGGCAAAGATGAGGCCGACCACCTCTCACTGCTGCTTGACCGGCCTGTCGATATCGCGCCAGATGCTCTGATCATGCTGGCGCGTATTGCTCTGCACAAGGGGCTCGGCGCCCGCTGGATGAAATCCAAGATCGGCACGATGATTGACGATATGATCTATGATGACCCAGATGCGCCACGCTATGTGTTCGAGTATGAGCCACCGGACGCAGACAAACGCAGACAGGAAGAATTTAGCATTGATTGAGCTTATTGATAAAACAAGGAACAGGATAACAAAAAGGCCATCCGTTATTCGTGACGGATGGCCTTTCTTTCATGTATGATTTTTTGAATCTGCAGAATCGTATTTACTATGCAGTTCTCTGCTGTCAGCAATTAACTCGGCAAGATACAAAAGCTCATCCATATTCTCGTCACCGGATTTTCGTGTAGTGTAGGTCTTTAATGTTGATGTGACCGTCTCGATTATCCTGTCTGCAGTTTGGAATTCATATTGGCTATTGTAAAGCATTTTGCGCACAGTGTCACGCCAAAATGACAATTCTTTTTGTAAATCAGAAATACGAGCAAAATAATAAAGCCGAAGTTCATTGATTGCTTTTGTTGATTGTTCTTTTTGGTCATCCATTTTACCTGATAATTTTTCAAGTTCGGCCGAAGCCTTCTCCGATTTTTTTTCAACTTCTCGGATATTATTTTGAACTTGCAAGATTCGTCTCTTGGAAAACCACAGTGTAATACTTGATCCGATAATCATTACAATGCCAGCAACACATATTGCCCATAAAATTTGAACAATAAACGGTGTGTTGCGCTCAGCAGAGTTCATGCTTATTTTGTAATCGCTTTCCGCAATAATCTGACCTTGTAAAATCGGTTGTTCTGTCCAAATTGTAAGCGTGTAATTAGATTTAGGTGAGATACTGTCTGATTCAATATAGTGTTGATGTAAATTGAATCCGTCACTTGACTTCATATCCAAAATGTCAATTTCCGAATCGATGTATAGGGATAAACCTGGAAGTGTTTCTTCTTTTAAGTTTTGAACGCTAACAACCGTTAAATATTGTCCATCCAATTCAGCACTGGCAGAAATATTTACAATTGCACTTTCCATAGTAAACCATTGAACAGCCACAGAGAACATAAGTCCAATAATGACCGGTATGGCAGCCTCTATCACAATATGCACCAACTTCGGCTTTTCTCTATTACTCACATAACTCCTCCTTTTGGCTGGCAATCTTATTTATTTGCTCAATAAATTTATCTCTCGCCAATTCCCAAGTATTGGATATAGTGGGTGGTAAAGCAAACATCTTCTCAATCTGTTCTTTGAAAGTGTTCAATCTCATTTTATCGTTGGCTCTAAACCATACCGGCTGCTTGTCCAATAAACCTCTAATTTGGCTACTGTCAAAGTCAGGCATCAGAATTTCCTGATACTTTTTCTTCATGGCCCAAATAGCTCCGGCTTCATTTAGGCAAGCTGGACTTTCAAAATATTTGTCTGTGTACCAAAGGATATAAAGCACATGTTCATTTGTGTTGATTCTGTCACGAATTTCATCCAAATTTCGCTTACCATTCTCAATGTATCCTTCTGGATGAGAGGTGCAAAAGATCACACTTTCAGGAGCTTCTATTGTTGGGCGTGGTATGCCAATGGCATGAAGGAGATCTACAAAGGCATCGACTTGATCTTTGTCAGCTTCACGATGACTGATAAAGATTTTTTCATAGTCATCTTTGAACAGCGTATGTTTAATTTCTACCAACGCATTTTTGATTGCCAATACTTCGCTTTTATTGACCGTATATGCACCGCTGTTAAAGAAGAATGTACATAAAATTGCATAAGGGGCATAGCTTTTATCGTTAATTTTATTTTGTTTGCAAAAGGAGTCCACTTTGAACTTATATGACAAATAGAGATCATTGTTAGGGCGAATATCCCCACGCTCCTGAATGTAGAACAGCATCTGGTCGCACAGAGCAATCAACTCATTGATTTCTTTTAGCTTTGGATTCATCAGGGTATCTCTCTTTCTTTATTCCATCGGCTTAATCATAGACTCGATAAAGGCGATTTCTTCGTCTGTCAGTCCATACTTCTTATACAGTTCTGCATCCGTCCACTCTTTTGAAAAATCTTGAATCGGGACTAAGGCAAAGTTAGCTTTAGAAATATGTTGTGTAGTTGTTACCTGTGCAACTAAGAAACGCACAAATTTCGTTTTCAAATATTGCAGCAAGTTTTTAGCTTCAATCTCACTGTTAAATGTGTCAACTACAATATATGTTTCGGTGCAGACAACTTTTGGAGGAAGGACTTCCATAGTGGAAAAAATGCGGCGTTTACCGTCTTTGTCTGCTCGCCCGGCATGGTCGTATGTTAGATACGACATAATAACTTTCCATTTGTCAATCCAATCAAAAGCTCCGGTTACCAGCTCTCGTTTAAACGGACCAATACCTTTGTTGTATCGCAGTTGAATATCTCCATCTTCGGTTGGAACTACATAAGTTCTAAGTCCAAACGGCTTTTGCGAACTAACTTTTGAATCATAAAATTCCGTAGTTTGTTGCTGTACCTTATTGAGAATTGACAAGGCTTGACCATAACGGACAAAGACTTTGTTGTCATCAAGCTGCCGAAGGGTTTCGTAGCGAGCACCATTATGAAAATTCACAACCTCACAGCTTCCATTGTGATTCTCGTCCCATAAAAAATAGCAAATGCCCCCGGCGATATCAACTCCTGCAAAACAGTCATTAGAATCCGAATAATCAAACAGTTGCCTTATCCTATGGTCGTGCAACATCGATTCTCTAAAAGCATCCAACCCACGACCACCAGAGTACCAGCGTGCCGGAATAATCATTGAAACATAGGTGGGTTTCAACTCTTTTGCTTGCTCAACAAAATAGTTATACACTGGCGTTGCGCTTGCTTTACTGCCACCATCCATCACTTGATAAGGCGGATTACCTACTACGGCATCAAATTTCATGGCTTTCACCCCTTCCTGCTTCCAATAGCTGGGCTTCAAAACCCGGTCAACAAACTGCCGGGGCTTATTCTTCATCATGTTGATCAGGTCGTCAAAATAATGGGCATTCACCGGAATATCCCGATATCCGGCCAGTGTGCGCCGGGTGATCTGCTTTGCCATAGGGGTCTTGCAAATCACAAACACATTTTCCCGTACAGTCGCATCCCAAAGCTGCTGCAATTTTGCATCGTCCGGTTCTTCTTCGGAACAAGTGGCGCACCGGCTACGGAAAATGCTGTATGTTACATATAAGGGATACAGGCCCGTTTTAGAGTTGATCTCCAGCACACGGGCACCGGCGTTTGCAAAGGTGTCCGCTGTTACTTTTCCATGATCCACAAAGCGGGGGGCATCTGCCATCTGCTCATGAGCTTCGTCGTAGAAGTCATAGCCGCCCAGACAGTCGCTCATGTGCATATTCACTACCCGCCATGGGGTCAGAACAGTTTCCTTGTCCGGGTTTTTGAAGCAAGCAAACAGCTGTGCAATTTTCTTGACCCGCTCCGTGGGAGAAAGCTCATCGGCGCTGAGAACCGTGGTGCGAATCCGGCGACCAGCAGCCACAAAGATTTCCGGGTCATAGTATTTGATGAAACTTTTGAACATCTCTTTGGTGACACCGGAAGGCATAAATTCCTCCCAGGAGGAATCGTCCACGATGTCCACCAACTTTTCCATGTTGATATCCTCGTCAATGGGAATATCAGCGCCGTAAATCAGCAACGGCATACGGATAGAAATACCACGCAGGATGGAAATCGCATTATTTTTGAGCTTCTGCTTTTCCTTCATCTCCTGCAAACGCTTTTCTTCATCCGGTGTGCGCTCCCGCTTGGGCTTTTTCTCAATCCGGCCCAGTTCTTCGTATTCTTCATCCGTAAAGCCCTGGGCGTTGATGTCGATTTCTTTGGCCTTAGGTGCTGCCTTGGATGTGCCGACAATCTTCTTTAGGTTATTGAACTTCTCGATATCAAGTTCTTCCAGACGCAGCAACTCATCGTTATATAGATTGGTGTCATCAAAACCGTTCTGTACGGCCCGTTCCGCATAGGCCCGCTTCAGCTGCTGGAGCAGGCGATTGGTGTCATAGGCTTTCATCACCGTGCCATCCACCGCAATGACCGGGCAGTAGTTTAAAAACTCGCCCATGATTCGACGGTCGGATTCATTCGCCTTGCCCGCTTTGGTAGACAGGGCCGCAGATTCCGCTACCATTTTCAAGGTGCGGTCGGGGGCAAAGTCAAACACATAGCAGCAGCGTTTGATCTTGCCGTCTTTGTTGCAGGGCGACTGTACCCGGAAGATGGTTTGCAGATAGTTGGCAGCAGAAGTGGAGAACGATCCGGCCATCATAAACACAGCCGTCCACTCCGGCACCGTGACACCGGTGGTCAGCTTGCCGCAGGAAAGGGTGATGGTGTAGCCATCGTTTCCAGCGCCGTTGATAGCCTGCCGCACCTTCTGGAGCGCATCTTCAGAGCGTTCCTCCTCATCACCGTCACCCGCCACATTGACAATATCAAATGCACCGCAGCCAAAGACCGGGTGCTTCTTCATCAGCTTGCTCAGGGCCTTAGCCTCTTTGACGCCGGGAACCATCCAAAGGGCATGGCGGAACAGGTTGCGGTATTCTTCGTTGGCATAAGGATAGTGGCTGTCCGGGTCGTCTTTTGTAATCAGGTTCAAAAAGCTCCAAACATCGCTTTCGTGGACGAAATCGCCCACCTGTGCAGTAGCTGGCATGGTCTTGTGGTCGCGCTTGATATCACCAGTCCAGACACGGAAAAACTCCCGGAAATTGAACGCCTTGTCCTCCAGCTCCACATAGCTTTTATCGGTGAGAATTTTACCCAGGTCGTAGGTGTAGATTTTCAGCTCTGGCAACTCGTCATAGGGATTGGAATCTCCAAAGTGCAGCTCGTCCCACTGTGCTTTGCGCTGCTGCTCCATCACATAATCCCAGGTGTAGATGTTATCGTCAAATTCCTTGAGAATATTGAACGGCGTACCGGACAGGGCAAGAAACTTGGTATCGTAGCCGTTTCCTTCCTTGACCAGATTCTTGATGACATCATCGCCCAGGGCGGTAGTGGTTCCTTCATGGGCCTCATCCACGATGACCAGATCCCAGTCCAGAGAGAAGACAGCATCGTTTTTGTTGAACTTGCCGCCAACAGTGGAAGAACCACGCAGATCCTGAATAGATGCAAAATAGACAAACTTTTTGCCGCTGTTCAGCAGATCTTCGATGGCAGCCCCGTGGCCCTTGGAGCCGTAGGTGTAGTCATCGGTATCATAGAAAATCTTCTGAAAATCCTCATACCATCCATCGTCCACCACAGGGCGGTGAGTAACAATAATGGTCTTGGCAAAACCAGACTTCTTAACCACCTGAAGGGCAGAAAGGGTTTTGCCGAAACGCATCTTTGCGTTCCAGAGCATCCGGCTGCCGGTTTTGAACTGTTTCAGTGTTTTCTCAATGGCTTCTTCTTGTTCCGGCCGGAACACAATAGGAGTAAAACCTGTACCTGCACCCATGCCGGACAGGTTAGGCTGGCATTTCTTCACTGCTTCGATTGCTTTCAGGACGGTGGACAGATCCACCTCGAACCATTCTCTGCTGGTAGAGTTTTTCAGCTTTTTCTTGGGAATGCCGGAGTTCTCCAGCACCCGGTGTACATCATGGTCCCGGAAAGCCTTCAACACCTGCTGTCCATCCTTGCCTCTAACAAGACGGACAGCCAACTCAGTATGTAGCAGCTGGGCAGAAATACCCGCTGTGTTCGTGTACTGCTTAATCCGGCTCAGCGCAGCCTGATTCAGCGCCTTACAGTTGGGAAACAGGGCGTCAATGGAAGCGTCTGACTGAATCGTCGTATCACCAATTTTCAAAAGCCCTTTATGAGCCTCGTCATTGATGGCAAAAACATAAATCAATTTGTACTCAAAAGAAGTTCCAAATACGGTTTCCATTATCGTTCCCCCTTCACCAAAGAGTAGTATTCCACGATCACTTTGGATCGCCAATCTTTGATTTTGCACCGTGACTGTGCAGGCTTTTGCACAATCAGTGTTTCTGTTTCTATAAAGTCAAACAGAGAAAGCTGGTTCATCTCTTCCTGAATATCACAGAGCGGTGGGCCATAGGTGAGCCCATCCATCTGCCACAGATTCCAGGAAATGATGGTAGCCACTTTTTTAAGCTCATTGAGCGTAGGTGTGCGCTTCAGTGCATACCGCATATAGTCAATAAAAGTATACAGCAGGTTTTCTCGTGCAAGCAATAAGTTGTCACCTTGGAACTCAAAACCATACACACTTTCATAAGCTCGATACGCCCATTTCAGCCATTCGCTTTCGTCGGAGGCATTTTCGGTCACCACACGCAGCTTGCGATCCAGTAAACCAATTCTGGAAAAAAGTTCGATAGGCTCACCGGTTACAGTATCATAGCGGCTCACGAGATAGGGGGCCTCACCGCAGGAAACCTCAATTCTCCGTGCATCCACATAATGCTTCCAGGTGTGCTGCTTATCCTCAGAAAACACGACCCGTTCCGTTGCCGTCCAGGTGCTGTCTTGCTGGATATTAAACACATTAGACCGACCAAACCAATGCTCGTCCACCAAGTTGTTTTGCGCGTTGCAGATCCAGGAAGGGGTAAACACTTCCGCCTTATCTCTGGTGCGGCTGTTTTTTTGCTCATGTGCCTTTGCCACACGAGGCTGAATCAGCTTAGAATGAACGCCAGTGATCAGGCTTGCGTAGATTTGCTCTGTTGCTGCATAAAGCTCCCCATGGGAGATATAGTCACTGGTTGCCCAGATAATGTTCTCATTTGTCGTTCTATCTTTTAGAAGGATATCAAGCAGTTCACGGCTGTATTGAGCAATATCTTCTTCGATCACATCCAGTTTTTCTTTAAATTGCATGATACGCCTCCTCTCTCTATCATTATGGCAATTCATTGTTGAGACTCCGGGATAAACTCAAGAATATCATCTACACCGCAGTCCAGAGCAATACAGATTTTCTCAATAGTCTGCATGGCAATATATTCATCCCGCTTCAGACGGGTAATAATGTTCAAACTGATTCCTGCTTGTTTAGCCAACTGATTGTTGCTCATCTTTCGATCGATCATTATCTTAAATAGTTTATTATATTGAACTGCCATAAATATCCTCCAGTCTTCTACTGGTTTGTAGGTGTTTATTAAATTATATCACGAATTCGTGATAATTTCAATGAAAGTGGAAGAACTATCTGTGTTGAAATGCGATATTATTTATACTTCACCATCGATATTGATTTGCAAGTGTTGTTACTTGCTGCGTCACATACCCCGGCGAATGGTGACTTTCGCATCTAGCACTGGCGCGGCTTCACGGCCGCCCCGTCACCTGTTGTGCTTTCAAAGCACATGATTTCCGCTGATTTTTACGCGGGCAGTCACTGCCTTCCATCCAGTGCTGGAGCGGCATGAGCTCCGTTCGCCCTGTCCGGGCTCAGCTGCGCTGTAGAACAACAAAAAAGGGCATAAGAGGGGGTGACGCAGCTTCGCTGCGCCCGGCATAGCCGGTACCCCTCTTACTTCGCCCTTTCGGGGTGCCCATGCCGCCGAGAGGGCGGCGAAAAAATATAACAATTATATCAACTGCTGGGCAACTTTAGGCCCACAAAATGGCTCAACTTTGGGCCGATCATGGGCCACAGCGCGGCTCACTCTTGGGCTCGTTATGGCCCACAGAAAGGCTCACTCTTGGGCCTATCTTGGCTCACTGCGAGGCTCACTCCTGGCCATAGGTCGAGAGGACGGACAATACAGCCCTGCACGAGGCCGCCGGCGGACACACGGGTGAGCGGATACAGGGGGAGGAGATCGGACAACGTAGCCGGCAACAGCAGTCCAATGCCGCCATGTGTAAAATAGCTCATTGCGTTATATAGCGTTACGTGGCAATACATGGCGGAAGGATCCCTGGGTTCCCTTGGGTTCCCAACGTTTGGGAACCCATTTTTGACTTAAAAAAGCCTGATAAATGAGCATAAAACATCTAAAAATAAGCAAGGTTCCCAAGGTTCCCATTTTTCTTTGTAAGTATATACATATGTGTCTTTGTAAGTATATACATATGTGTTATGGCATATAGTATATAGGATAGTATACGGTAATGACGAAAGTTTTTGGGAACCTTGGGAACCCAGGCGTTTCTCTAGTGAAAAAGACTGATAAATGAGAAGAAAAACACGAAAAACGGGATACATTTTAGTGGGATCCCTTGGGAACCCAGGGATCCCTGAGCGAAGTTGAGTCACATGGCATACACATGCTCTTCTCCTTCCTGTATTTTTCCAGAGTGTATTTATGCCGAAGGCAAAAAAATCCCCCTGGCAATTGCCAGGGGGATTCTATGCTATTTATTCATCGTCGTCGTCTTCGGCCACATCGAACTGCTGCCAAGGTATCGTACGCATCAGACCGCCTTTACGCCAGATGCGGCCCTTGGTCTTGCCGCCAACGTCCTGGGTCATCATAGACGGCTCAAGACGGTCTGTGAGGCGTTTATTATCGATGCGCAACCATGCATCATGCAGGACAAAGGGATTCTGCCCGCAGCGCCTGGACTCGCTATAAGTAGACAGGGCCGGATGTGACTCGTTGAGATCAGGGATGCGCGTCCGGACTCGCTCATCTGTGCCAACATAGCGGATGCCATAGTTGTTGTGAGAGGCGTACTGCTGCAGGTCATCCCGCAACGCACGCTCGCTCACAGCACGCTCGCCACACATATCACACCAGATAACATACATAGCGTACAGCAGCTCCAACGGCATGAATTCCATATGCAGGCCAGGAATGACTTCATCGAGAAAGCGCAGTGACGGAATGCTCTCTGCCAGCATATCCCGCTTGTTGGGTTCGAGTACGCGCAGCTCGTCTCTGCTGTATCCATCCAGACACGCCATCTCCACGGTCAAGTGATATGCCAGCCACTCGGCAACTTCTTCGCGCTGCACATAGTCACTCTTGATGTACGGCTTTGAGTCGTCAAAGCTCTTTTCAAACCTGATCACCACTGTATGGGATACTACGCTATCGTTTTTCTCCGAAAACACAGGTGCCCGGTTCGATTGCTGGAGCAAAAATCCGTTGAAGCGGAATTTGAACGGCGCCTCACGGATGCATCGATAAGTCATCTCCTGAGCGCGTGACAGCATCTTAGCTCTCGCACACTTGTCGATGTATGTTACAGACCCGTTGGATTCCTCGCCTACGATCGCATAAGCGCTCATGATGTTCTGGTCAAGCTCGTACGGCTTGTCCAAGTCTTCGACGGCAATCGGGATTACGCGGTCACCAGTAGATATCAGATCCTCGTCGCCAGGCTCAAGCGGCTTGTCGATCAATCTCTGCATCATAGACCAGATAGCGCCCTTACCGTTATGCCCCATACCATTAGCATTGACCCAAAAATGATACAGATTCGAGGCACCGTTGACATGACGAATAAGAAACTGCATAGCTTGCCAGATGATCTTTCTGGACGCCTGACCCTCTTTGTCGTCGTCAAAGGGATCCGTCAGCATCTGACTGGGACGCCAAGAATATCCGTCACTGGGATTGACGATGACAGGCTCAGCAACATACCCGTCATCATCGCGCTTGAGAACTGCGCCAGGCCCATACGGATGATACACAGGCAACTTGCCAAGTGTAATCTGATCAGGGTACATACGGTCAAAATTCTCATCATCATACGATGTCAGCCTCTTTGTACGATAGTCCCACAAGCCGTTGCGAAACCATACCAGCTTGTCGTCACTCTGGATGCGCACGCGCGGTGCGCGTCGGATCTCGCGATCAAACGTTGATAGATCCTGCCGCGTACCGTTAGGGCAGAGGCGCTGGAAAGCCATCATCACAGGCCCTGCGCTGTCATGTGCATTTATGATATCGTACGTACCAGCCCACCGATAGACGCCGTGCTGATCATTGTAGTAATGCTTGCAGATCATCTTGTGACTGTCTTGGCCTGTCAGCATTACCTTGATGTCACCTGTAGCAAGGATCACGCGTGCTACAACGTAGCCAGGCAGATACTCTGGTGCAGATAACTTTGATCCCCTCGGACGAGCCTGATTTTCGAGTTCGAACGCGACTCGAAATGCATTAAGTATGGCACCGCGAATCTGCTCCGGCATGTTACTGGTCGGATCAATCAGATCACGCATACTTATATTGAGCGTGTCAATCACACCATTTGCAGCCATATTGATCAGGCTGTCGCGGTCTGTGGGGTGTGTCTGCTGCTTTACTTGAGGTACAGGTTGTGCTGTGGGCTGTTGCGTCTGTATTGCCGAGGTATGTGTGGTAGAGTCAATATTCTGTTGAGGTGGATCGGAGTGTATGTTTGTATTTGTCATCTTATGTTACCTCTTACTTTTTCAAGCTAACATTGGAATGCGCATTAAGTGATCGTCGTTTACCTCTCAATCGATCAAGATCCGCACGCATCTCGCGTAACTCGCGTTTTCCGGCCTGACATGTCATTTCGCCGATTGCACGAACAACAGATTCCTTCCTGTCCTGCAAAGTGGTCAATTTTAATCCACACGCCACAAGCATATCGTATACATTTCGGCGGGCTTTAGCTCCTGTTGCAGACGGGTAGATCGCCTCGTAATCATCTAGTGCTGTGATGATCAGCACTGCACCTGAAATAATATCGGCATCTCTCCTGTTGCGATGTAATTTCTGTAGTTCCGTCATTAGTGTTCCTCCTCTTTCAAGTTCAGCGGGTTGTGTATTTCACCGGTGGTCTTGTTATAGGACAAGCCATACTCACGGTACCAGTCGATTGGACCTGGAGACCAGAGCGTCGGATATGCTGTCCGAGCATCGGCGATCATCTCGTCGTAGGTCATAGGCCATCTGTCGATCTCATAGTCGCCATGTACGGCACACAGCCGACCGTAATTATAACTATATGGCTCATTGTCTCGCGGCTTACGCCTGTAGGACGCAAATCCAATCTGGCCGTTATGGATCTCGATTGCATAAACCTTGCCAGGGTAGATCATCGGCCCATATGTGCTGCCGTCTACCGCTGCAATCATTCCACGGCCGATTTTGCGCCAATCAGGATTGCCAGAAGCTTGGAGCATGTATGCGCCAAATGGCAAAGACCGGCGGGCTGCCGAATACTCTCGCGGCGTCATAGTCGTAAAGTCTTTCACTTTTTGCCTCCTTATTTTTAAATTCTATCTCATTAGCTGAACAGCGTACGCCGCGCCAGGTCAGAAGATAGCGTGGCCGTGCTTCGGCTTATTGGAATCTCTGTCCCGGCTCGACTTCACCCCTGAATACTCGCCTCGTGTGGAGCGATTGAACTTCCACCAGCGTCTTTTTCCATCGGCCATGCAGATTGACTATAATGTGTATTAAGACCATATATGGTTCCGCAGGAAGTAAGATACACCGTCAATCGTGCACTGTCTGAGTCCTTCTATCTGCAAGTGCTCAAGAGATAAGTATGCCTCTATAGGCCATACCTCTGTGCTGGCATATCCAGAGAAAGCACGATCATACTTTTGTCTTTCGAGTTCTGCCCTACACATTCTGATAGCTTCTTTTCGAGTAATACGTTCTGCGTCTTTTGGCAGCAGATGCTCGGTGTCTGCTGTGGCGGATACGAGATAGTAAGTGTTTGCAAAATCCCGATAGTAGACGACATAATATTTGCTTTTCATGATGTATTCCTCCTATTTTGTTGTATTTTTGGTAAATAAAAAAGCAGCGCAAATAGATACGTATTACGTATCTATTTGCGCTGCTGTCCGGGTCGTTATTGGATCCTTGCTTGCGGTTTTTGCTCTTGGACTTGTCCGCTCGCCCTCACTCCGGTGTCAGTACCATCACCGGCGGCAACCAGGAGAAATCCGTCGGGTCATATGGTGTTTGCCCAAATAAGTTTTATATTAGATTTTTCATTCTGTAACTATCTTCTCGATATTTCTTTATGTTTTTAGCATACTACTTTTTCTCTGTTCAGTCAAGATTCTGACTAATTTCATAAAATCCGATTTAACCTCATAAATCAGGCTTTTTCCAACTTCAATCAGATTACGTAAAATTTTTGTAGAATTGCACAAAATACACTGGATATATTGATGCATAATTGCAGGGGAATATCCCCCCTCAAAATGGAGAAGGGCTAATACATCATATGAGGCTCAAATGTCTCAGAGCGTAAATCGCCACCGCCTTTTTCTCGGGGCGTTGGCGATTTATGCTGTACAATTTTTCTTTGTCCCGCATGTGTTTATGCTCTGGAGAGTCTTATTTGCAAACCGATCACGATTTGACCGCCACACTTGACTGAACCTGTCGGCGGCCCTGCCTCCAGTTCGGAATCTAAGCGCAATCCGTTAGATCATCTTGAAATGCTTCAACGCTGCCTCAATCGCAGCTTCCTTTTCCGGCGGGCATTTCGGCTGCTTAGCATTTTCGGATTTGGGTTTGTTGTAACACTCCCGTTCAACAATACCATGCTTCTGTTTGACCTGCGCGACATACAAGCTAGATACCTTCAAATCGTATTCAGCCTGTATCCATTGTTTTATCTCGGAATAGGTCGCACCGCCGGGCAGATCAATTTCTTTAGACGGCTCATAGTCCAAGTAGACATGTTCGCGGCTTTTCTCTAATTCCCTACCTAAGAGGACAACCGTCTCCACATGATGAGTCCGCGGAAACATATCGACAGGCTGGACTTTGACGGGTTGGTAGCCGTGGTCGTTTAAGTAGGCCAGGTCGCGGGCCAAGGTTGCCGGATTACACGATACGTAGACGACGCGTTTCGGCTGGCTTTGGGCGATGGCTGCGAGGACGGGTTCGCCGCAGCCGGCTCTGGGCGGGTCCAGGACGATGACGTCGGGGCGGACGCCGCTTTCGATGAGCTCCGGCAGTTTTTCCACGGCGTCGCCGAGGATGAATTCTGCGTTTGTCACGCCGTTGTCGGCCGCGTTTTTCACGGCGTCACGGATAGCCGGCGCAACGATTTCGATGCCGTAGACCTTTTTGGCTTTCTGGGCTAAAAAGAGGGTAATCGTGCCGGTGCCGCAGTACACGTCGGCTACGGTTTCATGGCCCTGCAAGTCGGCAAATTCCAAGGCCGTTTCATACAGGCGCTGGGCCTGCTCGCTGTTGACCTGAAAGAAGGACTGGGCGGAAATGTTGAAGGTCAGGGGGCCGATGGAGTCGTGAATTGTCGGCGTGCCGTATAAGACCTTCGTTTCCGGGCCTAAGATGACGTTGGTGCGGCGCGTATTGATGTTCTGCACGACACTGGTAAGATTGGGCAGTTCTTCGCGGAGCATAGTGATTAATTCTGCTGTATGAGGCACATCAGTCTGGGCTGTGACGAGACAGACCATGAGTTCTCCTGTCCGGACGCCGACGCGGCCCATGACGTGGCGGACGACGCCCGTGTGGGTCTGCTCGTTATAGGCCGGCACGCCATAGTCGTTCATCCATTGGCGGACGATGCGCAGAATGTCGTTGTTGCCAGCCTTTTGAATGGCGCACGACGCGACCTCAATGACCCGGTGGCTGCCGGCGGCATAGCAGCCGACGACGGCTTTCCCCTTTGCAGCCGCTGTGGGGAACTGCATCTTGTTGCGGTATTCCCACGGCGTCGCTGCGCCCAAGGTTGGAAGGACGTCTATTCCCGTCAGATGGCCGATGCGTTCCAGGGCGTCCCGTACTTGCCCCTGTTTTTCCAACAGCTCGCCGTCGTAGCTCATGTGCTGGAGCTGGCAGCCGCCGCACTGGGCGTATACGGGACACTGGGGCTCCATGCGCTGCGGCGACGGCGTGACGATGTCCTGCAGTATAGCCGTGGCGTACTGCTTTTTGACGACGTCGACTTTGGCCTGCACCGTTTCACCGGGCAGCGCCCCTCTGACAAAGACCGTAAAGTTTTCATACCGCCCTACGCCTTCGCCGCTGGAGCCGAGGCGGAGTATATCAATCGTATATATATTTCCTTTTGCAACAGGAACAGACCGGTGCTGTTTCATGAATTCCTTCCTTTCGCGCTGCGCCGTGCAGCGTTGGTATTACGTAATGATTTCGCTGATAACGGGTTCTATATGGTCCGGCCGCCGGGACTGCACGATGATGTGAGACGCAATCTCCTGGGCAATGCGAGCCATGTCGGCGTCGGCCTTGCCGTATAAGGTAAACAAGGGCTCGCCGGCCTTGACGAAATCGCCCAGCTCCTTGAACAGGCGGATGCCTACCATGGGATCAATGGGATCTTCCTTGCGGGCCCGGCCGGCACCCATAGCCATGGCGATTTCGCCCAAGGCCCGGCCGTGGATTTCCGTAATATAGCCTTCGTCAGTGCAGACGGCCGTAAACATCTGGGGCGCTTTCGTGAGAGGCCGCTTTCCGATCCACGACGCGCTGCCGCCCTGGGCTTTGACGAATTCCTTGAATTTCGCCAATCCCTTGCCGCTGGCGACGAGGTCGTCAATCATCTGTTCGCCTTCACCTTCGCTGCCGGCCTTGCCGCCGACGAGAAGCATCTGCGCGCCGATGGCCCGCACGACTTCCATGAGCCGCCGCCCTCCCCGGCCGGACAAGGCGTCGACGGCTTCGTCTACTTCGAGGCTGTTGCCGATCGCCGTGCCGAGGGGCGCTTCCATCGACGTAATGACGGCTCGCGTCGGCTTATGAGCCAGGCGGCCGATGTCCACCATCATGCGGGCCAGCTTGCGGGCGTCTTCCTTCGTTTTCATGAACGCGCCGTCGCCGTATTTCACGTCCAGCACGATGGCATCGGCGCCGGAGGCGATTTTCTTGCTCATAATGGAGCTGGCAATAAGGGGAATGCTTTCGACGGTCCCCGTCGCGTCGCGCAGGGCGTAGAGCAGCTTATCTGCCGGGGCGATGTCGCCGGACTGGGTAATGAGGGCGAGGCCCATGCGGCGGACCTGCTGCAGAAACTGGTCTTCCGGCAGCTCGATGCGAAATCCCGGAATGGCTTCCAGCTTATCCGCCGTGCCGCCTGTAAATCCCAGGCCCCGGCCGCTCATTTTCGCCACAAGCACGCCGGCTGCAGCGACTAACGGAGCGACGATGAGCGTCGTCGTATCGGCAATACCGCCGGTGCTGTGCTTGTCTACCTTGACGCCGGGGATGGACGACAAATCGACGATGTCGCCGGAACGGGCCATAGCCATGGTCAGCTCCGTCGTTTCTTCTGCCGTCATGCCGCGCAGGTATACGGCCATAAGCCAGGCCGCCGCCTGATAGTCGGCGATCCTTCCGGCCGTGTAGTCGTCAATAACGCGATGGATTTCCTCCTTCGTCAGCACCTTTCCGTCCCTCTTATGTTCAATGCAGTCTATCGGCCACATACAGCTCACCTCAATTCGCTCAGGAAGCTCGTCCCAAATTCCAGTCCTGTCAGGCCAAAGTTATCCATAATCGTCATGCCCAAATCGGCGTAGGTCTGACGAATGCCCACATCTACAGCCGCCGTAAAGGCCGGGCTGTACAGGAGCAGGGGCACCCGTTCGCGCGTATGGTCCGTACCGCGCCACGTCGGGTCGTTGCCGTGGTCGGCCGTAATGACCAGCAGCTCGTCGTCCTGCAGCTGCGGCAGGAAATCGCCTAAGGCGGCGTCGAAGTCTTCAATGCATTTGGCATAGCCGGCGACGTCGCGGCGGTGGCCGTACTGGCTGTCGAAGTCGACGAAATTCGCCATGAGCAGCCCCTTATCCTGGCGGTGGGCCAGAAGCTGTTTCGTCAGCTCAGCCATGTCTTCCGTATTATTGGATGTATGGTACGACTCGGTCAGGCCGATATGGGCGTAAATATCGCCGATTTTCCCGACGCCGACGACGCAGAAGCCCGCTTCCTTCAAGTATTCAAAGACCATTTTCCGCTTCGGCAGGCGGCTGTAGTCGCGACGGTCGCCGGTGCGGACAAAATGGCCCTGCTCGCCGATGAAGGGCCGTGCAATAATGCGCCCCACTTCGTAGGGGCCGACGCAAACTTCGCGGCGCGTAATGTCGCAGATGCGGTACAGTTCTTCCAGCGGGATGACGTCGGTGTGGGCGGCAATCTGGAACACGCTGTCTGCCGACGTGTAGACGATGGGCTGCTTCGTGCGGAAATGGTCCGGCCCGAGGCGTTCGATGATTTCCGTGCCCGACGCAACTTCGTTGCCGATATAGCCGTACCCTGTCTTGGCCGTGAACAAGTCCATTAGCTCTTTGGGGAACGCGTCGGGAAAGGTCGGGAACGGGTTGTCTACAGGATTTCCCATGAATTCCCAATGGCCGCTCGTCGTGTCCTTTCCTGCGGAAATTTCCTGCATGAGGCCGTATGCGCCGACGACATCTGCCGGTACGCTGTGGATATGGGCAACTTCTCCTAAGCCGAGGCGGCGCAGGTTCGGCACGGCCAGCGGTACGGCGGCGTCAATATGGCCGTACGTATCGGCCCCGGCGTCGCCGAATTTCGCCGCGTCCGGCGCGTCGCCAGCTCCTACGCTGTCCATTACGATGACGATAATCCGATTGAATTTCATGGTGCATCCCTCCTTGCGGCATATGCCTGTGGTTATATCCCTAAATATTTGCGCGATTTTTCAAAGGCAGCAATCGTCTTGGCGTCGACGATTTTATTGTCCGCAATCAGTTCTTCTACTTCCTGCGGCGTGTAGCGCTCGATATTCATAAATTCGTCGTCGTCCAGATGCTGGGCTCCCTTGTGGAGCTTGCGGGCCAGATACAAATAAATGCGTTCGTCGCAGAAGCCCGGCGACGTGTAGACGTAGCCCAGAGGAATCAATTCTCCTGCCGTGACGGCCGCTTCTTCTTCCAGCTCCCGGGCTGCGCAGATGTCCGGCGACTCGCCGTTGTGCTCGATTTTCCCTGCCGGGACTTCCAGCATCGGTTCGCCCGCTGCATAGCGGTACTGGCGGACGAGGATGATCTTCCCGTCGTCTGTTACCGGCAGGATAGCACAGGCGCCGAAGTGCCATACGGCTTCGCGGACGGCGGTCTTCTTTTCGCCGCCCTGGCCGTCGTCGATTTCAACCGTATCTACCGTGACGTGGAGAACCTTCCCCTTCATGATTTCCTGACGAGATACTAATGTTTCCGTGCTGATGCTCATAACGCGTTCCTCCTCAACGCAAAAAGGACGCCAGGGCAGGATATTCCCTGCCTGCAAGCGCCCTTCTGCATACCTTATTTATTTCCCGTGCTGCCAATGCCGCCGGTGCGGACAGCTTCCGCAGCGTCGTCATGGACAGTCAAATATTTCATAAAGATGCCCTGACCGATACGTTCGCCTTTTTCAATTGTATAGGGCGCATCATTTGTATTATAGTAGGCTATCATGATGTGGCCTTCGTTGTCCTGGTTATTGTAGTAATCGCTGTCTACAATACCCGTGCTGTTAGCCAGCATCAGGCCCTTTTTGAAGGCCAGGCTGGAGCGGATAAAAATGGACAAGTACTCGTCCTTTTCCATGTACGCCTTCAGCCCCGTCGGCACGACAGTCACGGCGTGAGGCTGCAGTACGACAGTCTCTGCCGCCGCCAGGTCGTAGCCGGCGCTTCCAGCCGTCTTGCGGACCGGAAGCGTCAAGCCTTTATCACGATAAGCCGTTACGATTTCAAATCCTCTGCCAGTCATATACGCACCTTATTTCTTGTCGCGGGGACCACGACGGCCGCCGCCGCGATGGGACGGAGCCGGGCTGCCGCCGCCGAGCAATGCCTTGCGGGACAGGTTGACGCGGCCCTGGCTGTCGATTTCCACGCATTTGACCATGATTTCATCGCCGATGTGGACGACGTCTTCGACCTTTTCTACCCGTTCCTTAGCCAGCTGGGAAATGTGGACCAAGCCTTCCTTGCCGGGCAGCACTTCTACGAAGGCACCGAAATTCATGATGCGCGTAACCTTGCCGACGTACGTTTCGCCTACTTCGACGTCCTTCGTCAGCGTTTCAATCCATTCCTTCGCCTTTTCGCCGCCCGCAGCGTCGACGGAGGCGATGTATACGAGGCCCGAATCTTCGATGTCGATTTTGGCGCCCGTTTCTTCCGTAATCTGCTTGATTATTTTGCCGCCCGGCCCGATGACGTCGCGAATCTTATCGGGGTCGATCTGCATGGTAATGATGCGCGGCGCATAGGGAGACAGCTCCTTCCGCGGTTCGCTGATGACCTGGAGCATCTTGCCCATGATGTGGATGCGGCCTTCGTGAGCCTGTTTCAAGGCCTGCGCCAGGATTTCGCGGCTGAGGCCTTTGATCTTAATATCCATCTGGATGGCCGTAACGCCCTTCATCGTGCCGGCGACCTTGAAGTCCATATCGCCGAGAGCGTCTTCCATGCCCTGAATATCCGTCAAAATCGTGAAGTCGTCGCCCTTCGTAACCAGGCCCATAGCCACGCCGGCTACGGGAGCTTCGATGGGAACACCGGCATCCATGAGCGCCAAAGTGCTGCCGCATACGCTGCCCATGGAGCTGGAGCCGTTCGATTCGAGGACTTCCGATACGACGCGGATCGCATAGGGGAAATCTTCTTCCTTCGGCAATACCTGTACCAGCGCCCGTTCAGCCAGCTTGCCGTGGCCGATTTCGCGGCGTCCCGGTCCGCGGGACGATTTCGTTTCGCCGACGCTGAAGGACGGGAAATTATAGTGATGCATGTAGCGGCGGTCCGTTTCAAGGCCTACGCCGTCGATATGCTGGGATTCGGAGAGCGGAGCCAAGGTGGCAAAGCTCATGATCTGCGTCTGGCCGCGGGTAAAGAGGCCCGTGCCGTGGGTGCGCTTGAACAAGCCGACTTCGCAGCTGACGGGGCGTACTTCGTCGACGCGGCGGCCGTCGGGACGAATCTTGTCGACGGCGATCATATGACGGACGATTTCCTTGATCATCTTCTGGGTGATTTCCGCGACGACGTCGCCGTCTTCCGGATAGATGTCCGCGAAGTGTTCGTAAATATCGCTTTCGACGGCATTCATCTTTTCTTCCCGTTCCATCTTGTCAGCCGTGAAAATAGCGGCTTTCATGGCTTCTTCGCCATAGGCGTGGACGGCTTCGACGATGTCGGCCGGCGGTTCTTTTTCTACGAATTCCTGCTTGGGAACGCTGATTTCGTCGAGGAAGCTGAGCTGGAATTCGACGACCTTCTTGATTTCTTCATGAGCAAACATGATGGCGTCGAGGATGTTTTCTTCCGGAACCTGCTTAGCGCCGCCTTCAACCATGAGGATGGCGTCCTTCGTGCCGGCGACGACGATATCCATATCGCTCTGTTCGCTCTGGGCTACGGTCGGGTTGATGATATACTGCCCGTCTACGCGGCCTACGCGGACGCCGGCAATCGGGCCGGCAAAGGGAATATGGGACATGCACAACGATACGGATGCGCCGATCATCGCGGCGATTTCCGGGGCGTTGTCGTGGTCTACGCAGAAATCGTAGGCGACGACGTGCACGTCATGACGATAGGTCTTCGGGAACAACGGCCGAATGGGACGGTCGATGAGGCGGGCAAAGAGCGTCGCCGATTCAGGCGGCTTGCCTTCCCGTTTAATAAAGCCGCCGGGAATCTTCCCGACAGAATACATTTTTTCTTCATAATCGACAGTGAGCGGGAAAAAGTCTGCGTCTTCGCGAGCTTCCTTCGAACCCGTCGCCGTAACGAATACAGCCGTGTCGCCGTAGCGTACCAATGCGGCGCCGCTGGCCTGCTTCGCCAATTTGCCGACTTCGATAATCAGCGGGCGGCCGGCAAAATCCATTTGGAATTTCTTTTCTTCCATTCGTGTACCTCCTTCATCATACCCGCAGGTGATAGGCACTAGCGTACGGACAGCCCCTGTCCGCGCGCTACAACCTACCACCCTGCGCTTCCTTAAAAAAGAGGCTGATGCATGTACATCAGCCTCAACTATGCAATTATTTACGCAAACCTAATTTTTCGAGAATAGCACGATACCGTTCGAGGTCGTGTTTCTGCAAGTATGCCAGCAAGTTGCGGCGCTGGCCGACCAATTTCAGCAAGCCGCGGCGGGACGCATGGTCCTTTTTGTGGCTGCGGAGATGTTCCGTCAAATACACGATGCGGCTCGTGAGCAGCGCGATCTGTACTTCCGGCGAACCCGTATCGTTTTCGTTAGCGCCAAATTTAGCAATGATTTCTTTTTTCTGATCAACTGTTAACATCTGTCTTCCTCCATTTGTGACTATAATCTATTCGCAAACCGCTAAGTGAACGTCGGAGTCTTCGATTCACTGAGCGCCCGTACGACAATGACTATTATACTATATGGCAGAAGAAGTGTAAAGATTTTTGGCGGAAAATTATGAGCCAGACCTGTAATTACCATAGGATTCAAAAGTATATAGGAGCACACAAAAGCACAACAGCCCAGCTCACCAGTACGACAGACGGCAGACGACAACTTTACATCAGCATTTCCTTGGCCGCAATATTCTGAAACTGCCTATGCGGCAGACACCAACTTAAACGTCCGATACGTGGTATTTCCAGATTTTTAAACTGCCTACTCGGCAGACAACTTCCCCACTGTATAATTAGCCCGCCATAGTTTTTTCTAAACTGCCTACTCGGCAGATAACCCGGAAAAAATGCCGCTGCGAAACCCCGTGCATTTCTAAACTGCCTATTCGGCAGATAACGAGGATATGGAGTACAAGAAGGTACTGTTGCATTTCTAAACTGCCTATTCGGCAGATAACAACCAATGTATCATACTTTTCTCTAGTCGGCTTTTCTAAACTGCCTATTCGGCAGATAACGAAATGCTGCGCGACATCGACCCGGCTATCTTTTTCTAAACTGCCTATTCGGCAGATAACTTTGTACACTTTCCCCGTCCTGACGTTCTTCATTTCTAAACTGCCTATTCGGCAGATAACTGTAAGAAAACATACTGCCATACAGCATACTTACTAGCGTATCAGTGGTTTTACCCTATTTTACCCCAAATTTTTCCGTTTGGCAAAAACCGCATATTTCCAATGGGTTTTCCTTTGCCTATTTTATTTGGGTTAATTGTAAAATGAATTTGAACAGGTAATCAAAAAACAAAAATCCATAGTGAAGCTTCATGTTAAAATGGTTTTGCGAGAAATCATCAACAAAGGAGCAATCACTA
>NZ_NFIY01000023.1:0-40316 GCF_002163455.1 Megasphaera sp. An286
CGTATCACATTGTTCAGTTTTCAAAGGCCATGCCGTCTCGCGACGACTTGTATATCTTACCAGACTCGCCCGGGCTTGTCAAGCACTTTTTTGAAGTTCTTTTCAAGCGGACCGGCTATCCGGCCTGCCGCGGCGTCCTGCCGCAACAGCTTGTTTAGTATATCCCCTTTTCGTCCTGTTGTCAAGAGATTTTTCCTACAAAAATGTGTGTTTCGGAAAAACACCTGGTAAACGCCGCATCAGGCCGTCTCGTTTAAATGGCGGCAACAAAAAACGCTAAAGAAATCCAATGGATTTCTTTAGCGAGTCCGTACAAATACAAGCGATTAAACTCCGGCGCCCATCAAGCGGTCAAGCGTATTTTCTGCAAAGTCCCGAGCAAAAGCCCGCGCTTTCTGATCACTTTCTTCTTTATTATCTTCCCGTTCCGTCGGCGTGACATAGGTGCCGACGATTTTGCAGCCCGAAGGAAGGACATCGATGACGGTGCGCAAAATTTTCGCCGAGTCGTCGGAGAAGGGTCCGCTCTGCACTGTGACAAATACGGCGACGTTTTTATTATCCAATTGTTCCAAAGCCTGCGCAGCGCCGGCGTCTACGGCATCGCCGTCAGCCCAGCAGCCCAAAAAAACGCAGTCGTAGGAGTTGATGTCGGCCGGCATTTCTTCAACGGGCAGGCACGGCGTACCTTCCGGCAGTCCGCTTACGACGTGTTCGGCAATTTTTTTCGTTCTTCCTGTATGAGACGAGTACAATACGATAGATTTCATGATGTGATCACTTCCCTCTTCTTTCTTAAGACGTTTCGCAAAATGATAATGAAATATCATCTTGCCTAAAGTATATTATTGAGGTGTTCTTTTGTCAATATATCTCATCACGTTTTACTCATACATTTTTTGCCAGTTCACAAAGAAAAAAATTCACAACAAGAATTCTTTGCCATTCTTTTCATTCATGACTTCTACAGCCACCATAGCCATCGCTTTAGCCCCTACTAAGGCCTGCATTTTCCCCAGCTCGCTGCCTGCTGCCGCGGCGAATTTCTCCGTATGAGCCGCCGCGTCGTAGCAAATGCAGATTTCCGGCTGACAAGCCCGCGTGACCTGGCTCACGTTGCCTACGTCGCTGGAACCGTCGGCATAATCATCGTCCTTTACATCGAAGGGTTCATGGAGGGCGTTAAAGGCTTCGGCAAAATATACGTTCATTTTGGCATCTTGTATCATATTTTTATACAGCGGCTCATAATGAACCATCGCGACCTCGGCCCCGTGCGCCTGGGCAACAGCTTGAGCCAGCTCGCGAATCTGCGGCAGCATGACCGTTTCTAAATACTGCGCGTCGAGAGCCCGTATTGTAGCCCGCATTACCGCTTTATCGGGGACGATATTGGGCGCGATGCCGCCGTCCGTAATGATAGCGCCGATCAGATGGGTTTCCGTCCATGTCTGTTCCAGGTCTTTCAGCTGCCGATAAAAATCGACAAGGGCATCCAGAGCGTTGATTCCCTCGTATTCCCTGTCGGCAATATGGGCGGCCTTGCCCAAAAAGGTAAATTCCATCGGATGGGAGGCATACGACGTGCCGCCGATGCTGGTCGTATCGGCACAGGGATGAAGAATCACAGCAGCGTCCAATTCATCAAATACGCCCTGGTCGCTCATATACACCTTGCTGCCTTCCGTTTCTTCCGCCGGACAGCCGTATACATGGACAGTCGCGCCGGCGCCGCAGACAGCGGCAAAGGCCAGGGCCGCCCCGACGCTCATAGCTGCGATGAGATTGTGCCCGCATCCATGGCCAATCTCCGGAAGGGCGTCGTACTCCGCTAAAAATCCCATGTGAAACGGCCCGTCTCCCCACGAAGCATGAAAGGCTGTCGGAAACGCTTCGGGCACGACGTCTTCCACCGTAAAGCCGGCGTCGCCCAGTACCTTCCGCAAATAGGACGACGCCAAATATTCGCTGCCGCCCAATTCGGGATGGGCGTGTATGTAGTCGGCAATTTCATAAATTAAGGACTGCAGCTCGTCGACCTTTCGGCAAGCTGCTTCCTTCATCTTCTGCTTATCCATGTCAATCTCCCTTTCTGCTTCAGAATGTCGGCGCAGTAATGGCCAGCTCCGCTCCGTCCGCCGTACTGCGCAGCCAGGCAGTCGCACCGAAGGGAAGCCAGGCGTTATGCCGGCCATGACCGGCAGGAAAGCCCCAAAGGGACGGCTTTCCCCAACGCTGGGCGTATTGGAATACGACTTCCTTTACGGTGAACTCATACTCGCTCTTCTGCGTCGGCTCACAGTGGGCAAAATCGCCGAAGACAAAGGCCGCTGCCCGCTCGGACAATCCTGACTGCTCAAACTGGCACAGCATCCGGTCCAGGGCATAGGCGTCTTCGCCGATTTCTTCCAGCAGCACGACGGCATCCGTGCCGTCCAGCTCATACGGCGTCCCCGTCAGGACCGACAGGAGCATCATGTTGCCGCCGCACAATGGACCGGAAACGCAGCCCGGTACGATAGGCTCCAGCACAGTTCCTTCGGGAAGGGAAAGGGACCGCGCCGAAAAGGGCGACTGCAGCCCCTGGGCAAACTGCTTCCGCGTATAGTCCGACGCCGTATGGCCCAAGGACATGGCCATGGCGCAGTGGACCGTCGCCATGCGGCAGCGCTGCTGAAACGCCGTGTGCAGGGCCGTAATGTCGCTGAACCCCATAAATAATTTAGGATGGGCCGCAATGAAATCATAATCCAGAAGCGGCAGCAGCCGGGCCGCCCCATATCCGCCGCGCAGGCAGAGCACGGCGGACACGCCGTCGTCGCCGAAGGCTTCGTGAATATCCTGCGCCCGCAGCTCATCCGTACCGGCCAAGTAGCCCCAATGCGCGCCGACAGACCGTCCCAGTTTGACGTCATAGCCTAAGGATCGTATGAAATCGACGCCTTCCTGCAAATCGTCGTCCGCCAGGGCAGCCGACGGCGCTACGATGGCAATCGTAGCGCCTGGCCGCAGCGGTTTTGGAAAAGTATACATGCAGTTCATCCTTTCTGATCTTCTAAGTAGGCCCGTTTAAAATCGACGACGCCCAAGGGCGACCAATGATAGCCCTTGACATAGGGCTGTACGACGTAGGGCTGCGTCGTATAGTAAATCGGGATGATGACGCAGTCGTCGAACAAAATTTGTTCGGCTTCATGCATATACTGCCGGCGCAGCGCCGGGTCGTTGGTCTCCTTAGCCGCCTGTACCAGATTATTATATATAACATTATAATAGCGGGCATCGTTATCCCTATCTGCAAACACGTCTAAAAACGTCATCGGGTCGACGTAGTCGGCAATCCACGACGCCCGGGCAATTTGGTAATCGCCTTGGCTGCGCGTCGCCAGGAATACCTTTGATTCCTGATTCGCCAAAAAGACATCGGCTCCCAGCACGTCCTTCCACATGGACTGCATCGCTTCGGCGATGGCCTTGTGCATTTCATTCGTATTGAATAAAATCGTCACCTCCGGCAGCGGATGACTTTCATCATATCCGGCAGCCTTCAGATAGGCCCTGGCGGCCGCCTCGTCTTCGACGGCTAAATCGCCGCCTTCTTCACGAAAATCGCGACCCGTCTCTTCGTCGGCAATTCCCGGCGGCACCCAGGCGTAGGCCGCTTCCTTCTGAGCCCGCACGACATAGCGCACCAGCTCTTCCCGCCGCACGGCCGCCGCAAAGGCCCGGCGGACGTTCACGTCGTCAAAGGGCGGCTTCTGCACGTTGAATACATAGTAATACGAGCCAAGGTACGGCGCAATCTTATACAGCCCCAGCGCCTCTAATCGTTCCTGTTCCGACGGCGGCGGCTCGACGGTCATATTGGCCTGTCCGCTTTCTACCAGCGTGAGGCGCGTCGCCTGAGAGTCGCTGATGGGAAATTCAAGACGGTCCAAAACGACGGCGCCGGCATCCCAATAGGCGTCGTTTTTCACCATATCGATTTGGCTGGAATGATTCCAAGCCGTAATCTTATAAGGCCCGCTGCACACCATCGTCTCTGCGTCAGCCGCCCACGTATCAGGCCAGGCTTCGACGACGTGCTTCGGCACGGGGTAATAGCAGTGGAAGGCCGTCAAATTGAGAAAGTAGGCCGTCGGGTTCGTCAGCCGCACCTGCAGGGTCTTATCATCCAAGGCAGTGACGCCCACTTCGTCAGCTCGGGCCTGCCGGTTAAAATACGCTTCGGCCTTATCAATGCAGAACAGCATGTAGGCGTTTTCCGAAGCGACGTCCGGATTCAGCACCCGCTTCCACGAGTATTCAATATCCTGGGCCGTAATCGGCGTGCCGTCGCTCCAGCAGATGCCGTCGCGCAGATAAAACGTATATACCTTGCCGTCCGGCGAAATCTGCCACGAAGCGGCCAGGGCCGGCTGCGGCACGTCATGGTCATCTAAGCGGGTCAGCCCCTCGAAAATCTGCAGCTCCACGTTGCTTTCCGGCAGGGCCGTCGTCATCGCCGGGTCCAGGCGCGACGGCTCGGCTTCCAGCACATAGCTTACCGTATCGGGACGGGGCGCAGCCCCGCATCCCCAGCAGGCCAACAACAGCAGCACCAGGCCGACAGCCGCCAATATCCGTTTCATCATAGGCCCTCCTCTGCCACGGCGTGGCAGGCGACGTACCGCTCCGGCCGCACCTTCCGCCACAGGGGCTCTTCCCGGCGGCACAGGTCTGACGCATAGGGACAGCGCGGATGAAATACGCAGCCTGACGGCACGTCGAAGGGCCCGGGAATTTCCCCTTCGACGACGACGCGCCGCTTGTATCCCGGATCGGGACGCGGCACGGCGGAAATCAGCAGCTTCGTATAAGGATGAAGGGGCCGGTGAAACACATCGCCGCCCGGTCCCAGCTCGACGAGGCGTCCTAAATACATGACGCCGATACGGCGGCTGACGTGATGCACCATAGCTAAATCATGGGAAATAAACAAATACGCCAATCCCAGCTCCTGCTGCAGCCGCTTCAGCATATTGACGATCTGCACCTGCACGGATACGTCGAGGGCCGAAATGGGCTCATCGCAGAACACGCATTCCGGCTTCAAGGCCAGGGCGCGGGCGATGCCGACGCGCTGCCGCTGGCCGCCGCTGAATTCATGGGGATAGCGCTGGGCCGCTTCGGCCCGCAAGTCGACCATCTCCAAGAGAGCCTCTACGGTCTTCCGCCGTTCCGACGCCGTAGGGCAAAGGCCGTAGTTCCGCAGGGGTTCACTGATAATATCGCCGACGGTCATACGGGGGTCCAAGGACGAATAGGGGTCCTGAAAAATCATCTGGACGCAGCGCCGGTACGCTTTGGCCGCATCGGCCTCTGCCGTATCCCGTCCCTTATATAATACCTGTCCGCCCGTCTTTTCATACAGTCCCAGTACGGTGCGGGCAAAGGTCGATTTGCCGCAGCCCGATTCGCCGACTAAGCCGACGGTCTCGCCCGGCCGTATAGCCAGCGATACGTCGCGCACAGCCGTCACTACCTTATTCGGCCGTCCCAGCCAGTCCCGGCCTGCGACGAATTGCTTCGTAATATGAACAGCCTCAATCAGATTCACAGGCCTTCCTCCTTTCCGGGCACAGAAGCCAGCATGCCGCGCGATGGCCGCCGCCCAGCTCGTACGGCGGCGGCAGGCTATGCGTACAGATGCGCATAGCCTGCGGGCAGCGGCGATAAAAGCGGCAGCCTGCCGGCATATGGAACAAATCGGGAGCCTGTCCGTCGATGCCCGTCAGCTCCTTGTCCGGCCGGGACGGGTCCGGCAGCGACGCCAGCAGCCCCTGCGTATACGGATGGGCAGGCCGATAAAAAATATCTTCTACAGGCCCCTCCTCGACGACGCAGCCGGCGTACATGACGTACACGCGCCGGCACATCTGGGCGATGACGCCGAGGTTATGGGAAATAAGGACGACGGCCATGCCCAGCTGCTTCTGCAGCTCCTGAATCAGCGCCAATACCTGCGCTTCCGTCGTCACGTCGAGAGCTGTCGTCGGCTCGTCGGCGAAGAGCAGCCGCGGCTCGCCGGCCAAGGCCATGGCGATGAGGCAGCGCTGGCGCATGCCGCCGGACAGCTCATGGGGATATTGGCCCAATCGCTTTTCCGGATTTGTAATTCCGACGGCCCGCAGCAGCGCCAGGGCCCGTTCATCCCGTTCCTTCCGGCTCTTGAATTTCGCCGGGTCCAGGCCTTCGCGAATCTGGCTGCCTATCGTTAGCACCGGATTCAGCGAGGTCATGGGGTCCTGGAATATCATAGCCATCTGCCGGCCCCGCAATGCGTTCATATCCCCCTCGCGCAAGGGCAGTATATCCCGGCCGTCCCAGTAAATATGGCCGTTCGTATACATCGCCGTTTCTTCCGGCAGCAGCTTCATCGCCGACTGGGCCGTAATGGATTTGCCGCAGCCCGATTCGCCGACAATGCCCACGGTCTCTCCGGGATATACACGCCATGACACCTCATGCAGCCCTTCGAGGATACCGCGGTACGTGCGAAACGACACGGACAGCCCATCGATGTCTAATAACGGCTTCATCGGCTTCCCTCCTTCTGGTTCTGCGGGTCCAAGGCATCGCGCAGGCCGTCGCCGAGAAACATGAACCCCAGCATGGTCAGGCTCAGGGCCGCCGCCGGAAAGAACAGCTGGAACGGGAAGGAACGCATGCTGTTGATGCCTTCCGAGGCCAGTACGCCCCAGCTGGCCATGGGCGCTGATACGCCCAGGCCGATAAAGCTCAGAAAAGCCTCCGTAAAAATAGCGTCAGGAATGGATAAGGTCAAGGTGACGATGATCGGGCCAACGCAGTTGGGAATCATGTGGCGGCGCAGAATCTGCCACGTCGACGCGCCGCAGGACCGCGCGGCCAGCACGTAATCCTGCTGCTTTAAGCTCAGTATCTGGCCGCGGACGATGCGGGCCATGTTGAGCCAGTACGATATGCCCAGGGCCAGGTAAATATTGAGCAGGCCCGGACGAAATACTACCATGAGCAGGATGACGTACAACAGCATAGGAATCGAATACAAGACGTCGACAATATGCATCATGATCCGTTCCGTCCGGCCGCCGGCAAGGCCGGCGACGCCGCCGTACAAGACGCCGATGCATACGTTGATCAGGCTGGCAACCAAACCGATGGACAAGGAAATGCGCGCGCCGTACAGGACGCGGACGAACAAATCCCGTCCCAGCGCATCGGTGCCGAACCAGTGCTCCCGCGACGGCCAGGCATTGGCCATGGTGAAATTCTGCGCGTCATACGTATACGGCGATAGCCACGGCCCGACGACGGCCAATACAGTCATGACGGCGACGATCGCCATGCCCCAGAGGGCCAGCCGATTTTTTTTCATCTGCCGCCAGCCCCGCTCGCGCAGCTTCTGCGGCGGAACATAGGGCTCCAGGCGCGCTTCCGGCCCGATGGGCTCAAATTCACGAGCGTCCATGGTCATTCCCCCTTACGCGATTTCAAGGCAATCCGCGGGTCCAGCAGCGGATACACCAGATCTACCAATAAATTCATCAGCATGATAAGAAAGCTGTAAAAAATCGTAATCCCCAATATAACTGTATAATCGCGGTTATATATGCTGGTAACAAAATGCCGCCCCAGGCCGGGAATGGCGAACATGGACTCGACGATAAAGCTGCCTGTCAGCAAGGCCGCCGCCAAGGGCCCGATATAGCTGACGACCGGCAGCAGGGCGTTGCGCAGGGCGTGGCGGCACAGGAGGGAGTATTTGTCTGCGCCGCGGGAACGGGCCGTGCGTATATAGTCCTGTCCCAGCGCGTCGAGCACGCTGGAACGAGTCAAGCGCATGACGAAGGCCGTCGGGTGGGCTGCCAGAGCCAACGCCGGCAGGATGACGTAGGACGGCCCCTTCCACATCGCCGCCGGCAGCACGGGCCAGGTAAAGGCGAACAGCTGCACCAGCAGCGCCGCGATGATAAAGCTGGGAACAGATACGCCGAAGGTCGCCCCAAGCATCAGGGCGTAATCGAGCCAGCGATTCTTGTACCAAGCTGCGGCCAGACCGGCCGCCACGCCGACGCCGACGGCCAGGCACAGGCTGATGCACCCCAAGGCGGCCGATACGGGAAAGGTTTCGGCGATGATGTCGTTCACCGTGCGGCCAGGATATTTATAAGACGGGCCCAAATCCAACACGGCGGCCCGGCCGACGTAATCGGCATACTGTTTCCAGAGCGGGTCGTTCAGATGGTATCGGGCCTCGATGTTTTCCATGACGGCCGGCGGCAGCTTCTTTTCCTGCGTAAAGGGGCCTCCCGGTATGGCGTGCATCAGCCCGAAGGTAATCGTAATAATAGCCCACAGCACGACGGCAGCGCCGGCTATGCGCTTCAGGAGATATATAATCATGCAGCGTTCCTTCTTTTCAAATCTTGTCCTTCCGCAGGAAAAAGGCGGCGCCATGCCCGCCCGTCACCATGCGGTGTCTTTATTATATAAGTCCGGCATGAATTCAGCAAGACCATAAGACGGGTCTATCATTTTCCAAAAAGTTGCAGTATAATGAACGTACTCAAATAGATTATTATAAGTATATAAAGAAATATATAGAATGTTCCATATAAAAGGGGCGAATCGATCATGAATTGGAAAGTCTGTTTAGCCATATTAACCTGCAACGTCGTGTTCATGTCTTCCAGCTACACGATGCTCATTCCCTTTCTGCCCATGTATTTGACGCGGGAACTGGGCGTAGACGCGTCTTCGGTCAATATCTGGTCTGGCGTCGTCTTTTCGTCGACCTTCGCCGTCAGCGCGATCATGGCCCCGATTTGGGGACGCCTGGCCGATAAGAAGGGCAAGCGGCTCATGGCGATCCGTTCCAGCCTGCTGCTGGCAATCAGCTATTTTCTCGGCGGCATCGTCACCTCGCCGCTGCAGCTGACGTTCATGCGCATGTTCCAGGGCTTTGCCGCAGGCCTGTGGCCTATGGAGCTGGCTATTATGACGACGTACGCGCCACCTAAAAAGCTGGGCATCTGCCTGGGCGTCATGCAGGGCGCCCTGACGGCCGGCGGGGTCATCGGCCCCCTGTTCGGCGGGCTGCTGGCGGAAATCTTCGGCATGCGCATGTCCTTTTTCCTCGCCGCAGGCGCTTTATTCCTAAACTTTCTCATCCTCGTATTCTTCATCAAGGAACCGCCTGACACGGACGCGCCGACAGAAACGGCGAAGGCCGCCGCGCCGGCAGAAGAGGGAAGCCTGTGGCATCATCCCCTCATCCGCAACATGCTGATCTTCGCCGTCTTCGTGCAGATGGTCATCCTCATCATCCAGCCCGTCCTGACGACGTACGTAACGGAATTGGCCGGCCATCTGGACAACCTGATCTTCATTTCCGGCCTCGTCTTCTCCCTGGGCGGCTTTGCCAGCGCCGTTTCATCGCCCTTGTGGGGCCGGTTCGGCCAGCACCACGGCTTCCACACGTCGCTGACCTACGCCCTGTTCGCCACGAGCCTCGTATTCTTCCTGCAAGCCGTTCCGGACGACCTCTATTACTTCGCAGCGACGCAATTTGCCATCGGCCTGTTCTTCTCCGGCATTTATCCGTCCATCAACGCGATTTTAGCGGAAAACACGACGGCCCACATGAAAGGCCGCGTCTTCGGCCTCCTCTTTTCAGCTCAGCAGATCGGTTCTATGGCCGGGCCCCTTCTCGGCGGGGTCATTGCGACCTTCGTCGGCATCAAATTCGTCTTCGTCCTGGCCGGCGCCATCGTGCTCATCATGAGCATCTTCGCCCGCCGTCAGCAAAAAATCGCCATGCGGCAATATCATCCGTAACGCAAAGCATCCCGTAAGCATGTCCGGCAGCTGCAGCCGACATGCCTGCGGGATGTTATTTTTTTCCGTCTTTATTTACGTCCTTATCGGGTTTCAAGGAACGTTCGTCCTCTTTGAGCTTTTTGAACGCTTCCCGGTCTTCCTTTTTTGCGCCGCCCCAGCGCAGGACCAGGCCGCCGGTTACGCTCCACGTCTGCTTCATGTCGGAGCCGAAGCGCCGCGTCAGCTCGCCCCAAATCGTATTGCCCTGGCCCATGGTGAAAGACGTGCCGACAGTCATATTGTACCAAGATGACGGCCCCGACCCCAGCGACACGGAAGCCGAATCGCCGCTCTGCACATTCTTCCCTTCTCCGTACAGGGGGCCGGTAAAATCGCGCTGCACTTCGAACCGGCCGTAGGCCAGCCCCTCATTGCCGCGAATGCGATAGGTTTTTCCAGCCATGAGTCCGGCCTTTCCCGTAAGCAGCGTCTGATTCTTCGGCGTGTACACCGCCGTCGTCCCTACGGACGGCAGATTCATATAGCCGAAGGACACGCCGACCTGGGGCTCCCAAAAGAAGCTGTCTGCAGCAAACTTCGTCTGGTACCAGCGCAGGCCCAGCGCCGGCATCCACGTCCGATACGATTCCGACCGGCTCTGACCGGCCTCGTCCGTATAGGACAACTGATTCCGCAGGCTCGTCACCCGAAACACGCCTTCTATGCGGTGGGAATCCGCGCCCTCCCACGACGTATACCAGGCCGCGCCGTATTTCTTCATGGCCGACGACGCGCCGCCGTACGATATGTCGCCAGAATCGTAGCTGCTCAAATACGCGTTCGAAGACCCTGACAAGTAAAACAGCCCCTGCCGCATCGTGCCGCCGCGCCAATTCCACACGCGCCCCGTTTCGTAGCCCAGATGCATGGAGCTGTAATCCTGGGACAGCGACGCGCTGCCATAGTGGGGAAATACGTCGCTTCGGTAGAAAAACTTTACCGACCAGTCCGAGGCGTCCGTCGGCCGCTGCATACCTTTAAAAGCCGCAAACCGGCTGTCATCAATGCGCCGCCATATCAAGTCATCCTCTATGCGGTAGGCGTTGACGGCCCCAATCTGCCCGGCCGCGATGGAATAGGCAGTCTGCCGCCAGTCGCTGGGCTCAGCGGCATGAACAGAAAGCATAAAATTAATAACTAAACAAATCAAAGTAGTATATCTTATTTTCCATGTCACGTAAAAAATCCCTCCGCTTTATCCTTTAATTTTCTTTATAGATCTCAATTATTTCTCCAAATAATTCTACCGGATCAACCTCTAAGGCTTCTGCTAAAACAATTAATTTTTCTATGCTTATCCAATTTTTTCCCAGTTCAACGTTAGATAGATGCCGTGTAGATATCCATTGTTTGCCACCAAATATTTCAAAACTGCGATTATATATAAATTTTTCTCTTGAATAATAATTTTTACCCAGAGCCTTTCTTTTTCTAACTAGCATTTGACCAATTTTGACTAAAGCTTTATCCGTTTCTTTTCGTTCCGCCATAACTCCACCTGTATGATATGCACCATGGTGCATTGTTTTATTTTGGTTTTTATTTTAGAATATATATGTAATCAAGAGACCGGTTTTCTATCAATTAAATCATGTAAAGGAGATTATCTATGAACACATTATTGAAATTTAAAGTAAACGCGCTTCGTACATTAGCATCTCCCTATAAAAAAAATGAAAAAGATGTAAACCAATACGAAATTATTTATTATTTGTTAGTTAATATGAAGGATCTCCCATCTAATATCCCCTTAGAAGTCAACCCTCGAAAACCTAAAATGACAACCAATGTAGCAAAGCGACTCTTAAAGGCTGTCATTGCTCCAGAAAACGATTTCTACATTAATAACCGAGGCATTGTTATCGCTGCTAAATCACTTTCATTTAACAGTCAAAATTCAGAAGTGACCATAGATATTGGCGACCAAACTTTAGAAGATGATCACTTTTCCTATGGCATTCTAGACGGAGGACATACCTACAAAGCAATTCTAACAAATCGCGAGCAAATTCCAAACGATATGGAACAATATGTCCGCATTGAAGTAATCACAAATGTACAAAATATTAGAAGACTTTCAGATGCACGTAATACATCTGTACAAGTTTCCGATATTGCCCTGTTTAACTTAGACAATAATTTTGATAGTATAAAATCAGCAATTTCTAAAGAATCATATGCCAAAGAAATTGCTTATAAAGATAATGAAGATGCCCCTATTAATATTTCTGAATTACTCCGGCTCATGTATGCTTTTGACATTGATAAATATCCAGATGATACAGCAGCTCCAGTTCAAAGTTATTCTGGAAAAGCTCAAGTATTTAAAAGATATCAAGAAGCCTTCAAAACTCCCTTATATCAATTTTTGACAAGTGAATTGCCTGTTTTAGTGCAATTATATGATACTATTGAATCAGAATTAGCTTCTGCTTATAAAAAATATAAATCAGCAATGGGGGTGAAGTCTCCAAGGTTCGGCAGTGTTAAAGGAATCGAAGCTAAAGATGGTACTAAAACGACCTTCTTACATCGAGACACTAATCATGTCATTTCAACAGGATATATTTATCCCATTTTCGGAGCATTCCGCAGTTTATTAAAGTACGATGAAAATGAAAATATATATTGGATCTTTAATCCACTCGAAATATGGGAAGAAGTTAACCCAAGTTTAGCACAAAATACATTTGAAACACAATCAAATCCCCAATTAGCAGGTAAAGATAAGCAATTATGGTTATCCAACTATCGAATTGTCGAAGCTCAATCTTTAAGAAATTTATTAAAAGCTAGAAAATGATTTTTTAAGTTTACAATATACTGTTTAAAATTTTATATCAATTTATTTCGCTGATATCATTAAAAATCCCTATCTCACTCCAAGTGAGACAGGGATTTTTATACATTACAGACACAACCTAATTATTTAAAGTACGCTACGCCGGCAGCGAAGATGGGCTGGAGTTTGTTGCCGCTGATGTTTTCGAAGATGTCGTCGGCGCTGAACCGTTCTGTATGGGCCATCTTGCCGAGGACGCGGCCGTCGGGGCTGGTAATGCCTTCGACAGCGAGGACCGACTGGTTCGGGTTGTATTCGCTGTCATAGGTCGCCTTGCCGGACAGGTCGACGTACTGCGTGGCGATCTGGCCTTTGGCGGCTAATTCGCGGATTTGTTCCGGCGAGGCGACGAAGCGGCCTTCGCCGTGGGAAATGGCCACGGTGTGGACGTCGCCGGCCTTGACGTTGCTGAACCAGGGGCTCATGACCGATACGACCTTGGTGTCGACCATGCGGGACAGGTGACGGCCAATGGTATTGTACGTCAGCGTCGGGCTGTCGGCCTTCAAGGGCTGTACGTGGCCGTAGGGCAGGAGGCCCAGCTTAATGAGGGCCTGGAAACCGTTGCAGATGCCGAGGGCTAAGCCGTCGCGCTGATACAGGAGCGATTCGAGGGCTTCCGTAAGGGCAGGGTTGCGGAACAATGTCGCAATGAACTTGCCCGAGCCTTCCGGTTCGTCGCCGGCGCTGAAGCCGCCGGGGAACATGATGATCTGGGCCTGGGCGATGCGCTTGGCCATTTCGTCGATCGATTCGGCCAAGTCCTGCGCCGTGTTGTTGCGCAGGACCATGACGTCCGCTACTGCGCCGGCCCGTTCAAAGGCTTCGGCCGAGTCATATTCGCAGTTCGTGCCCGGGCATACAGGGATGAAGACGCGGGGCTTGCCGAAGGATTCGCTGCGGCGCGGGCCGTAGGTCGTGAACAAGGGCAGCTCGGCGTCGCCTTCACCGCTTTCGCTCTTGATGGGGAATACGCCGTTCAGCGGTTCTTCCCAAGCCTTCTGCAGGTCGGCTAAGGCAATCTTCACATCGCCGATTTCCATGAGGCCGTTGCCGCGGGTCAGGCCGACGCGGCACACGTTGTCGCGGCGAACCCATTCGACGGCGTCGTCCGTATTGGCTTCGACGACAATCGCGCCGTAGCGGAGGTTGAAGAGTTCCTGGGCGCTGAAGGAGCCGTCGATTTCTACGCCGAGGCCATTGCCGAAGGCCATCTGGGCGATAGCCGCAGCGACGCCGCCTTGTCCAACGGCGTGCATCGCCTTAACCTTGCCGGCAACTACGGCTTCGTGGAGGAAATCGCAGTTCGCCTTGAAAGCGTCGAAATCGGGCACGCCTTCACCATCGCGGGGCAGGTCGAAGAGGAGCACGGCGTTGCCGGGCTGTTTAAATTCAGGAGAAACGATATTCTTCGTATGTTCAGGAACGATGGCAAAGGATACGAGGGTCGGCGGAACCGTCAGGTTTTCGAAGGTGCCGCTCATGCTGTCCTTGCCGCCGATGGCCGCGACGCCCATTTCTTTCTGGGCGATATAGGCGCCGAGGAGGGCGCTGACAGGCTGGCCCCAGGCCTTTTCGTTCGTGCCGAGGCTCTGGAAGAATTCCTGCATGGTCAAATAGACCTTCTTGCGGTCGCCGCCGAGAGCCACGAGCTTGGCGATGGACTGGACGACGGCGTAGAGCGCGCCGTGGAAGGGGCTCCAAATTGCCAGATCGGGGTCGTAGCCGTGGGTGAAGATGCTGGCCGTCGTCGTCTTGCCGTTCATGACGGGGATTTTGGCGACCATGCCTTCAACGGGCGTCTTCTGATATTTGCCGCCGAAGGGCATGAGGACCGTGCGGGCGCCGATGGTGCTGTCGAACCGTTCGGCGAGGCCCTGTTCGGAGGCGATGTTGAGCGTACCCATCGTGTCGAGCCACGTTTTGGCGACGTCCGTTACTTCGGGAGCCGTAAAGAAGTCTTTATCTTCCGGAGCCGTGACGAAGGCCTTGCGGCGCTGGGTTACGCCGTTCGTATCGAGGAAGGCTCTCGTGATGTTGACGATATTCTGGCCGCGCCAGTGCATGACGAGGCGTTTTGTGTCCGTCGCAACGGCGACGATGGTCGCTTCGAGGTTTTCTTCTGCAGCGTATTTCATGAATTCGTCGACGTGTTCCGGCGCGACGACGACGGCCATGCGTTCCTGCGACTCGGAAATAGCCAATTCCGTGCCGTCGAGGCCTTCGTATTTCTTCGGAACCTTGTCGAGGTTGATGTCGAGGCCGTCGGTCAATTCGCCGATAGCGACGGAGACGCCGCCGGCGCCGAAGTCATTGCAGCGCTTGATGAGGACCGTCACTTCGTGGCGGCGGAAGAGGCGCTGGATTTTCCGTTCTGTCAGGGCATTGCCCTTCTGGACTTCAGCTCCGCACGTTTCCAGGGATTCGACAGTGTGCTTCTTCGACGAGCCCGTCGCGCCGCCGCAGCCGTCGCGGCCGGTCTTGCCGCCGAGAAGGATGATGATATCGCCGGGGACGGGCGCTTCGCGGACGACGTTGCAGCGCGGCGCTGCGCCGAGGACTGCGCCGATTTCCATGCGCTTGGCTACGAAGCCCTGGTTATAATATTCCTTAACTTCGCCCGTCGCCAAGCCGATCTGGTTGCCGTAGGAGCTATAGCCCTTGGCCGCGCCGGTCGTCAGCGTGCGCTGAGGCAGCTTGCCCTTGAGCGTGTCCTTTACGGCCTGACGGGGATCGCCGGCGCCGGTGACGCGCATAGCCTGGTATACGTAGGAACGGCCGCTCAAGGGGTCGCGGATGCAGCCCCCCAGGCAGGTTGCCGCGCCGCCGAAGGGTTCGATTTCCGTCGGGTGGTTGTGCGTTTCATTTTTAAACAGGAGAAGCCATTCTTCTTCCACGCCGTCGACGTCGACGGGGATGATGATGGTGCAGGCGTTGATTTCGTCCGATTCGTCGAGGTTCTGGAGCTTGCCGGCAGCCTTCAGCTCTTTGACGGCGATAGTCGCCATGTCCATGAGGGTCTGGGGTTTCTTGCGGTTCAGGTTTTCCCGCGTCGTTTTATACGCTTCGTAGGCCCGCTGGATAGGCGCGGTGAACTTGCCGTCTTCAAAGGCGACGTCTGTCAGTTCCGTCATAAATGTCGTATGGCGGCAGTGGTCGGACCAGTACGTATCGATGACGCGGATTTCCGTTACCGTCGGATTCCGCTTTTCTTCTTCGCCGAAATAGGTCTGGCAGAACTTCAGATCGTCAAAGCTCATGGCAAGGCCCATGTGAGCCGACAATTCCTTCAGCGCGGCGTCGTCCATCGTCGTAAAGCCTTCGATGACGGCGACATCTGCCGGCTGTTCCCAGGCCATTTCCAGGGTGTCTACCGGGTCGAGGGACGCTTCGCGGGCTTCGACGGGGTTGATGCAGTAATGCTTGATGGCGGCGACGTCTTCGTCGGATAAGTCTCCTGACAATACGACGACCCGGGCGGTGCGGACGAGGCTGTCGTTCTGCATCGTCAGCATCTGCAGGCACTGCATGGCCGAGTCGGCGCGCTGGTCGTACTGACCGGGCAGGTATTCGATAGCCAGCACCGTGTCGCCTTCTTTGACAGGCAGTTCATCGTATACGGCGTCTACCGGGGGCTCGGAGAAAATCATGGTTTTCGCCGCTTCGAAGGCGGCGTCGTCCAAGCCGGCCACGTCGTAGCGGTGGAATATGTTAATATCGGTCAACCCCTTGATAAGCAGGTTTTCCTGTAAATCAGCAAGCATGCGTTTTGCTTCATCGGCAAACACGCCTTTTTTGGCAACATACAAACGTCGAATAGACTGCATGTCATGACCTCCCTAAAAAGATATACATAATCGAATGCTACCCCTAGTATACCTGTTTTATTTCCATAAGTAAATTAGAAATTCAGCTCTATTATTGACTTGACTGGGGTTTCGTATTAGACTGTTACTATTCTAAACGTGTACGTTTACATTTGACTTTCATAATTACTAGGAGGGTTCGTAATGGACGAATTGAAACAGCGCATCCTGCAGGACGGCATCATCATCGACAACCGTATTTTAAAGATAGACAACTTTTTAAATCAGCAAATCGACACGACGCTCATCAACCACGTCGGCCAGGAATTTGCCCGTCTATTTCAGGATGTCCCTGTAGACCGCATTGTCACCATCGAATCGTCCGGCATCGCCGTAGCCTACGCCGTATCGCTGGCCATGAACAACCGGCCCGTCGTCTTCGCCCGCAAAAAGAAATCGCTCCTGACGAGCGGCGAGCAGTACACGGCGTCGATTTATTCCTATACGAAGGAAGAATCGTATACGGCGTCTATCGGTAAATCCTATCTCCACGCCGGCGAATCCATCCTCATCATCGACGATTTCCTGGCCAGCGGCGCCGCTGCCGTAGGCCTGACCGAGATCGCCGCCCAGGCGGGCTGTTCCGTCGCCGGCATCGGCATCGTCGTCGAAAAGACTTTCCAGGGCGGCCGGCAGACCTTGGAATCCAAAGGCCTGCGCGTCGAATCGCTGGCCCGCATCGCCCGCTTTGAAAACAACGCCCCGGTATTTGCCGATTAAACTCGCTCCCCCCGAATGGAGCCGGCGCATCATAGACAGGAGGTACTGCCATGCGCGCTCAGTTTTTTGACGGCTTCGACTTCGCCGATTTCAAGCTCAGCATCGTCGCCGTCGAACACGTAGAAGATTTTTTCAATATCGAAGAGTTCGGCCTGCATCCCATCATGTACAACGAAGCGTGCCTGCGGGGCTACACGGCTATCTTCGGCTTTAACGACGAGAAAACGCTGACCCTTCACAAGCTGCTGACCAACAACAACGGCATGGAGCCGCCGGCCATTGACGGCGTAAAGCCCGTCCCCTTCAACTCGCCGGCAGGAGACCTGAAGTACGACCTGAATCACGTCATGGACTACTCTGGCTCCATCCTCATCGCCAACGGCTTTATCGACAAGTATTTCGTCCCCTTCGGCTTTCAGCTGCCCCACGCCTTCCGCAAGGTCTACGAGCTGACCTTCCGCCACGGCCTCTTCGTCCGCGTCGAAGACAAATCGGAAGCGGCCCGTATGCTGCGCATCGAGTACGAAGAGCCGGTGACGGCCAAAAAGAAGATGCAGATGCGCGTCGGTTCGTGGATGCGCAAATCGGAAGAATACGGCTTCGACGACGAAACGATCGCCCAGTATATGGATCTGAGCTACGATACGAAGTATCTCTTTTAAAAGCTTCCGTCGGCCCCTGGGGCGTCTTGCAAAGGAGGTCTTGTCGTGCGCGACAGGCTATGGACTAAAGATTTTACCATTGATGTATGCATCAACTTTCTCCTCTACGTCATCATGTACCAGCTCATGCTGTGGTCGACCCAGTTTGCCATCCACACCTGGGATGCGACGGTCAGCGAGGCCGGGCTGGCGTCGGGTATCTTCATCATCGGCGCCTTATCGTCCCGCATTATCACGGGCCATGTCATCGACGCCTTAGGGCGCAAGAAAGCCCTCCTCGTCGGCACGGGCATTTACATGGCGGGGCTCTTATTATATTTCCCCGTTCATTCGCTGACGGCCTTTCTGGTCATCCGCTGCCTCCACGGCGCGGCCTACGGCATATCCGCCACGGCGGCCAGCACCATCGTCGGAGCCATCGTCCCGCCGAAGCGGCGCGGCGAAGGCATCGGCTACTATGCCCTGGGCAACACGCTGGCTTCGGCGGCGGGTCCCTTCTTAGGCATGACCCTGTGCAGCGGCGGAAACTACTACTTGAACGTGTACGTGTGCATCGGCCTGGCCGTGCTGACCTTTGCCTTGGCTGCCGCCATCCATTCGCCGGAGCACGTCTGTACGGCAGCCGACAGGGCAGCCCTCAAATCCCTGCGCTGGGACAGTTTCATTTCCGTACAGGCCCTGCCCATTTCCATCATTTCCTTCTTCTGCGGCATCGGCTATTCTACGGTGCTCAGCTTCATCGGGGCCTATACGAATTCCCTGAATCTGGCCATTGCCGGCAGTATTTTCTTCTGCACCTATTCGGTCACGTCGTTTTTCAGCCGGCCCATTATCGGCCGCTTTCTGGACCACCACGGCGGCGACGCCGTCATGTATCCGACGCTGGCCATCTTAGCCCTGTGCATGGCTGCCGTCGGGCTTGCTGAAAGCAATGCCCTCTTTGCCATCGGCGGCGTCCTCCTCGGCCTCAGCTACAGCACTGTCACCTCGTCCGGACAGGCCCTGGCAATCCACGGCGTGCCGGAAGACCATATCGGCCTGGCTACGTCGACCTTTTTCATCTTCGTCGACCTGGGCGTCGGCGTCGGGCCTTACATGCTGGGCAGCCTCGTGCCGGCCTACGGATTTTCCAGTGTCTACTTCGGAGCCGCCGTCATCGCCCTGGCGGCCATTCCTCTGTACTACGCCCTCATCGGCCGGACCGGCGTGTTCTCGTACAAACAGATGGAACGAATTCGTTCTAAAGAAAGATAAATATACAGATCATGCAGAAACGCTGCCGCGTCAGGAAATTCTCTTGGCGCGGCAGCGTTTTTTACGTCTGCTATATGCGGTTATGCAGCCGGCTTCCTTCTCAGGAGTCAGCGTCAATGCAGCTCGCCGACGGCCGGCTGAATAGAAATCGTAAGAATATCGGGCATCTGGTGCAGGACGGCAATGAGTCCGCTCCCATGCCAGCGGCGGTTGCGGCTTCCGCCTTCAGAAATGTCAGGGTCCAGCGTCGGCTCTGTCCCCATCATGGCCGTGACGTAGCCGGCCCATACCGTAACGTCCTCTGCCGTCACAGGCCGTTCTCCGCCTACAATCCATATGGATACGGCGTCGACGGTCTTATCTCTGCCGCAGATCGTAAACAGGCGGCAAGGCTGTCCATGCAGCATGATTTCGTAGGTTCGGCCGACGAAAAACGTGCAGTCTGCCGACCAGTTTTCCCGGCCGCCGCCAAAGAGATTGGCCGCGTCCTCGTCGTCCATCCCCAGCAGCCCTGTCAATTCGGACAGGCTGTCGACGGCATAGGGCCTGATGATTTCAAATTCCGGCCGTCCCTCGCTGCCCGGAGCGATTTCATAAGCGGAAAAGACGACGACGGGGTTGCCCTTTTCATTGACGTAAAAGGGCGTGTCCTCATCTACGCCCGTAAAGGTCCCGTACGAGGCCCCGCCATTCCAGCGGCGGTCCATCTGCCGCCGGATGCTGACGTCGGCAATCGTCCGATACTCGTCTCCCAAAATATCTTTCAGCGCGACGGTCTGTCCCGTCCGGCAGTCGAAGGTATAGTATTTCGCCCGATAGTGGGCACGGCTCCAGTTGTCTGTTCCCATAATTCTCAGGGATAAGTAGTTGTCTGTCTGCGCCAGGATTTCGTACCTGACGGAAACCGCTATGCCGTGGTCTTTCCATTCCTCTTCGCTGCCGCCTGTTTCCAAAAAGGCCTTACGGTACTGCCGGGCCCAGTCTTCTGCTTCTTCAGCATACTGCTCGCACAAGCGGCGTATGCCGGCGTTTACCTGCTTCTGCCGGGCAGCGGAGACAGAAGGCCCCCAGTGTATTTCAGGAATTTTCACGGAAACAGCGATGTCCCTGTCCTCCTTCTCATAGGCCAAGGCCGTGACTACCTTCGGCGCAGGCAGAAGATCCCCTTCGGCTGCACTGACCGGCAGGACAGCCATACCCGCCGTCAGGGCAGCTGCCGCAGCAGCTTTCATAAGGCAGCCCTGCAGCAAAAAGATGGAACGTCGTCCAAAGCCTCCGTCTTTATTTCGCATAACTTTCATCTCCATCGCCTCCTTAAAAAGTAGTGTCGTTACCTTAAGCATACCCTATGCCATTGATTTCGTAAACGATAAAAAGCTGCTATAAAAAAGTTTCATGGAGGAGGCTGAGTTTTTTTACAAAAAAACTGCCGCACCAGACGATGCGACAGTGTAATGAGTTCGTTTATTTCAATTTCGGCAGCGTACCGGCGATGATGCGGACCAATAAGGCTACCGTATCGAGCTCGAGCGATTCGTCGGCACTGTGGATGGCGTGCGTCGTCGGGCCGACCGATACGATATCGAGATTGGGATTCATGGCGTAGAAATAGCCTGTTTCCAAGCCGCCGTGCATCGCTTCCACCCGGGGAGCATGGCCTGCTTCAGCCGTATATACTTCCGAAATGATGGGCAGAAGCTGGCTACGGGGATTTTCCGTCCATGCCGGTTCAGGCGAGGCGATGTCGACGGTGCAGCCCGTCAGCTCGCCGTATACGGGCAGTACCTGCATGAACTCGCGCAGGCGGGCGTCGGAAGACGAACGGGGGAAATATTGAATGGCAATGCGTTCTTCTTCCGTCCGAATCGTGCCGACGTTGGCCGATAAGTCCGGCAGCTTGGGCAAGGTCTGGTTCATGGCAAACACGCCGCAGTGAAGGATGAGGAGCAGCTGTACGACGGCTTTGGCGTCGTCGGCAGCCAGTACCGTTTCCGGCATGGGACGGTCTTCCATGACGATGGCCGCCGTCTTTTCTACTTCGCCGTACACCAAGTCCAATTCCGCCTTCGCTTCGTCCAGCACGGCCTGCACGGCCGCCGTATCGGCGTTCGGAAGGACGATAAGGGCTTCTGCCGACGACGGGATGGCGTTCGCCGCTACGCCGCCGTCGATAGACGCCAATTCATAGGCGACGCCTGCATCGGTCAAACGGCGCAGCGTATGGGCCAGCGCTTTGATGGCATTGCTCTTGCCGGCATTGATCGTCTCGCCTGAATGGCCGCCGACAAAGTCCTTGGTCATGATGGCGACGGCTTTCGCTCCCTGAGGCTGACGCCGCGTCAAGGTGCGGTAAAAATGCGTATGGACGCTGCCGGCAGAGCCGACGCACAAGACGTCGATGTATTCGGAGTCGCAGTTGAGGACGTATTTGGCGTCCTGCACATATTTCGGGTCTAAATGGGTCGCGCCGGTCATGCCCGTTTCTTCGTCGACCGTAAAGATGAGGCGCAGCGGGCCGTGCTGCACGTCGGGCTGCTGAATCAGGTACAGCGCCACGGCTACGGCAATGCCGTCGTCGGCGCCTAAGCTCGTGCCGTCGGCGCGCAGGATGTTGCCTTCGCGGACCAGCTTGATTTCGCTGGTCAAGGGGTCGTAGTCCACGCCGGGTTTAGCCACGCAGACCATATCCATGTGTCCTTGTACAATGGTCAGCGCCAGGTCCTCGCAGCCCGGCGTAGCCGGTACGTCAGCAATGACATTGTATACGTCGTCCTGTACGACTTGAGTAATCCCTAACTCTCCCAATCGCTTTACGATGTAGTCGCTGACTATTTTTTCATGGCGCGACGGCCGTGGGCATTTGGCAAGGCCGGCAAATTCCTTCAACACGCCTTCGATAATTTCGTTATCTTTCATCACGTAGTTCCTCCTTTAATCGCCTCATAGAGCACGTAAATTCATTACTTTTTATTATACCACGTATGCGCAAGATTTTCGCCTGATTTATCGTTTTACGTTGTATAAAAATCATCAAAAACCGTCTATTTATTCCCGCATATAAAGAAACCTTCCCTTGGCGGGCCGATGTGACGAATCTATAAAAATCTAGTATACTATATGTGAAGAATTGTCATAATATATGGTCAAATCTATCTATACTTTTTTGAAGGAGGTTTCCATCATGGACTCAAAACCAAACATGACGGTAAACTACCCCAACCTGCCTGAATTGACCGTCCGCGGCATGCTCCTCGGCGCGCTGATTACGGTTATCTTCACGGCGTCCAACGTCTATCTGGGGTTAAAGGTCGGCCTGACGTTCTCGTCGTCCATTCCGGCCGCCGTTATTTCCATGGCAATCCTGCGCATGTTCCAGCATTCCAACATCCTGGAAAACAACATGGTCCAGACGCAGGCTTCCGCTGCCGGCACCTTGTCGGCCATCATCTTCATCCTGCCGGGCCTGCTCATGCTCGGCTACTGGCAGGGCTTTCCCTTCTGGGAAACGCTGCTCCTGTGCGCCTGCGGCGGTTCCTTAGGCGTACTGTTTACCATTCCGTTGCGGCGGGCGATGGTCGTCAACAGCGACCTGCCCTATCCGGAAGGCCGGGCCGCCGCTGAAATCCTGAAGGTCGGCAGCGACATCCGCCAGGCCGAAGCAGCTCACGAAGATACGAGCAAGAAGGAAACGGGCATGAAGGATATCGTGTCCGGCACGGCGCTGGCCGGCTTGTTCAGCCTCTGCGCCAACGGCTTCCACATCCTGTCGTCCGAATTCAGCTATTGGATCGCCCTCGGCAAGACGGCGACGACACAGCTGCCCCTGGGCTTTTCCATGGCCCTTCTCGGCGCGGGCTACCTCATCGGCATTGCCAGCGGCATCGCCATCTTAGTCGGCACGCTCCTGGCATGGGTCGTCTTCGTCCCCTATCTGACCAGCGTCATCACGCCGGCTGAAGGCCAGGCTGCAGCCGACTTCGCCAGCCAGATCTGGGCTCAGAAGGTCCGCTTCATCGGCGCCGGCTGCATCGGCATTGCCGCCGTATGGACCCTGATCCGCCTGGCAAAACCGGTTATCGACGGCATTAAGATGTCCATCAGCGCGATCCGCGATAACGATACGGCAGAAAAGAAGGCCCTTCATCACACGGATATCGACATGACGCCGAAATCCATCGCCATCGTCTTCATCGCCATCCTCGTCGGCCTGTTCATCACGTTCTACTCCTTCGTAGGCGCCGCAGGCCTTCCCATGTCCGTCACGATTACTTACATCGTCGTCGGCATCATCGTCGCCGTCCTCATGGGCTTCTTCGTCGCCGCCGCCTGCGGTTACATGGCCGGCTTGATCGGCACTTCGGCCAGCCCGATTTCCGGCATCGGCATTTTGGGTATCATCGTCTCGTCCCTCGTCGTCTTCGCCTTGAGCACGTCCTTCGGCATCTTTGAAACGGCGGAAGGTACGAAATTCGCTACAGCCCTGGCGATCTTCATCACCAGCGTTATCGTCAGCATCGCTGCGATTTCCAATGACAACCTGCAGGACCTCAAGACAGGCTACATCGTAGGCGCTACGCCGTGGAAACAACAGGTAGCCCTCATTCTGGGCTCGGTCATCGGCGCCATCGCCATCGCACCCGTATTGAACCTGCTCTACCAAGCTTACGGCTTCACCGGCGCGCTGCCTCGTGAAAGCATGGACCCGTCGCAGGCGTTGTCGGCTCCGCAGGCAACCCTCATGACGACCATCGCCCAAGGGATTTTCAGCTCCAGCCTCGACTGGGATTACATCCTCTTAGGTATCGGCGTCGGCATTGTGGTCATTATCATCGACTTGCTCCTGACGAAAAATACGAAAGCCCTGGCCCTGCCGCCTCTGGCCGTAGGCATGGGTATTTACTTACCGCCGACCTTGGAAATCCCCTTGGTCATCGGTTCCGTTATTGGCTATTTCGTGCATAAGCATCTCAAGGCCAGAGCAGCTCTCCGCAGCCCGGGCCATGAAGAAGAAGACGTAGAAGCCTGCAATCATCGCGGCGTTCTCTTCGCCTCCGGCCTCATCGTCGGTGAAAGCCTCATGGGCGTCATCATCGCCCTGCTCATCGTCGTTTCCGTCACCTCCGGCGGCAGCGAAAACCCCTTGGCCCTCGTCGGCAAAGACTTCAAGAGCACGGCTGATATCCTCGGCCTCGTATGCTTCATCGGCGCCATCGCCTTGTTCGTCGGTCATATCCTTTCTACGAAGTTCACACCGGAAAAGAAAGATTAAAATTAGATTAGGCGAAAATTAAAATTAGATTAAAAAAGAAATCCCGTTCCAGCCATGCCTTGTCATGGGGGAACGGGATTTTTGCATAAAAATTTTCTTTTCTGACTGTCCGGCAACGCAGCCATATCGCTGAAATTCGGCCGTCCGTTACCATCTTCTGCGCCAGGCGGCCATCGCCCCGGCGAGGCCGTCGTACAGCCAGAGAACGTACGTCGCCGCCTCCTTAGCGGCGGCGCTGCGCCGAATAGCCCAGGCACTGACCGCACCAATGGCAAAACCGCCTACCACGTCGCTGACATAATGAAGGCGGCAGACGACGCGCGAAGCGCCTAATACGACGCTGCCGGCTAAAAAGGGAAAGCCCATCCAGTTCTTTCGGCTCAATAACATGAGGGCTACGGCCATGGAATTCATAGCGTGATTGCTCGGAAAGGACGCGTTTTCCTTATGAGGAATGAGGGAAGATATCCCTCTATGGCGGACAAAGGGACGGGGACGGCTCCAAATGCGCCCGATGACAAACGATGCGGCCGAGCCCAGCCCTACGGAAAACAGGCAGTACAACAAAGTCCGGCGGCGGTACAGGGTGCCGGCCATGCGGCCGGGCCGGAACCACTCGACAAGGCCGTACAAAACGTAGGCCAAGTAGCCGAAGCGGGCAATCCAGGCAAAGGCCATCAGCACAGCCCGGCGATATACGAGCAGCCTGCCAAGGCAGAGAAATATAAAGCGAATCATGGCGCGTCCCCCTTATCGAATCGTCGTTACAGCCTCAGTATATCAAAAATACAAATGTATGCCTAGATTCATCATAAAAGATACGGCGCGGCGAAACGTTGCCATACACTACAAAGAAGATTACACTATAACCAAGACTTACGACAAAGGAGGTTCCCATCGATGGAACTATGGATATTAGCCGCCTTTTCCGCCGCTCTCATCGCCTGCCTGGCGTCAGGGAAATCGTTGATTCTCGCCTTGCTGGCAGGCTTCCTCTTGTTTTTCAGCTACGGCGTAAAAACGGGACATCCCTTTTCAGAAATGGCCCGTCTGGCTGTCTCAGGCGTCAAAACGGCCAAAAACGTCATCGTCACCTTGATTCTCGTCGGCATGCTGACGGCGGCCTGGCGCGTCAGCGGCACTATCCCATATATCGTGTACCATGCGTCCCAATGGTGCGACGACAGCGCCGTCCTCCTGGCGTCGTTTCTGCTGTGCGCCCTCGTATCGGCCCTGACCGGCACGTCCTTCGGCACGGCGGCGACTATCGGCGTCATCTGCATGACCATCGCCAACAGCATGAATATCCCGCCCATGTATTCCGGCGGAGCCATCATGGCCGGCGCCTATTTCGGCGACCGCTGCTCCCCCATGTCGACGAGCGCCCTCCTCGTCGCCGCCATTACGAAGACCGATATCTTTACGAACTGCCGTCTCATGGTCAAGACAGCTATGATCCCGTTCGTCCTGACCTGCGCCGTTTATGCCGCTATGGGCCTGCTGTTTCAAGACGGCAGCGCCCATCACGACGCAGCCGGACTCTTTCGACAGGCCTTTACCCTATCGTGGATTACTCTCATACCGGCGGCCCTGGTCATCATCTTATCGGCACGGCACGTCGATGTGAAGCTCATCATGATCGCCAGTACAGCGGCAGCCGCAGCTATTGCCGTAGGCACACAGCAAATGAATCCCCTCGAAGTCCTGAGGGTCTGCCTGTTGGGATTTCATCCCGCCAATCCGGCCCTGGCCCGCCTGGCGTCTGGCGGCGGAGCTGTTTCCATGACCGATGTCGTCGCCATTATATGCATTTCATCCAGTTACGCCGGCATGTTTTCCGGCACGGGATTTCTCCGTGGCATCCAAGGGCATATGGCCGCCCTGAGCCGACGCGCGACGCCTTTCGGAGCCGTCATTGCGACATCCGTCGCAACCTCTATGGTCTCCTGCAACCAGACCTTAGCTACCATGCTGACACACCAGCTTTGCCAGTCTGTCGAACCCGATCCGCAGCGCTTAGCTATTCACCTGGAAAACACGGTCATCGTCATTTCCGCCCTCGTCCCCTGGTCTATCGCCTGCTCGGCCTTTCTGGCGATTATCGACGCGCCCCTGGCCTCAGTGCCCCTGGCTTGTTACTTATATTTCATCCCCCTTTGGAACTTCCTAACCAGCCGCCCGAAGCAACACCGCCCCCAGTCCAATAGATTATGATTCTCTCTTGACGGCATACGCATCTTTCGATATGATAAAATTGATTTTTATTATCTGTTGAATGGGGTGATTTTCTCATGCCGTCATTTCGTGCCGCTCCTTGGCACCGCATCTTTCAAGCCTGCTGGCTAGCCTTAGGCTTCGCGTCTCTGGCGTTAGGAACTATTGGGATATTCCTTCCTATTTTGCCGACGGTTCCCTTTTATATGCTGACGCTCTTTTGTTTTGCCAAAGGGTCGGCTCGTCTGCATCGCTGGTTTCGGCAGTCGGACTTGTACAAAAGGCATCTGGCAGATTTCCTGGAGATGAAGTCCATGCCGCTAAAAACAAAGGCTGTAATCATGAGTACTGTTACCATTATGATGGCTTTCGCCGTATGGATCATGGACGCTTCATGGCCAGCCAGTCTTGTCGTCGCTATAATTTGGTGCATACATGTATTATATTTTCTCTTCGCCATAAAAACAGAACGCTGAAATCACCCAAACAAGATACGGCTTATCTTCATGACGAGGGCCGACGGCAGCAGCTTCGCGCCGACGCGAATCAGACTGGCAACCCAGCCCGGCGTCGACACGACCTTTCCTTTTTGTAAATCATCCCAGGCGGTCTTCGCTACAAAGGCCGTCGACGACGCAATGGGAAAGCGTCTGAAATAAGGCTGATCTTCCCCTTGTCTGGCAACGGCGATAAATTCCGTATCTCTAATCCAGTAGGGGCATACGACTGTAACGCCGACGCGCCGCGGCGCAAGTTCGACAGACAACGCCCGGCCGTAGCGATACAAAAAGGCCTTGGTCCCGGCGTATACGTTCAGATACGGAATCGGCAGAAAGGCCGCGACAGAGCAGATGAAAGCCACGCGGCTGCCTGCGGCCATATACGGCAAGCAGACTTCAGTCAGCGTCACGGCCGCCGTATCGTTGACTCCTATCATCTGCCGCAATTCAGATAAGGGAATGCTGCCGGCCGCACCGATCTTTCCAAACCCGGCGGCATATATGTAATAGGCGACGACGGGGTTCTCTTTTTCCAGAGCCGACCGAAAGGCCCCTATCGTCATCTCGTCGCTGATGTCTCCGGCAATGATCCGCATCGGCGTTTTTATCCCTTGGCGAAGAGCTTCCAAGCGTTCGGCACGCCGGCTGTTTACCCATATTTCATCGACGCCGCTCCGATCAAGATATGCCGCCAGTTCCCGTCCTAATCCGCTGGACGCGCCCGTTATAATGGCAATGTGCTTCTGTCTCATGTCTTCTGCCTCCCGCTGCTGTGATATGTATATTGTAGCGTGCAGGCGCTGTCTCTTCAATCGATTTCTCCCAATAAAAATCCCCCTCCCATGATATGTACCCTCTTTACTGGACACCCCAGTGAGGAGGGTAATTTTTATGCGTTATTCCTATAAATTTAAGAGAACCTGTGTAGACTTATATCGAAAAGGAAGCTGGCCCCCACCCCCGAAGGACTGAATACCCGGCAATTTCACAAAATGATCCGGGAATGGTTCCGAATGGAAGAGGCACAGGGGCCCGAAGTGTTACGCCCTAAACGCCACCATAAACTGTGGACGCCGGAAGAAAAAATGGAGCTGGTATCCCGTGTACTGGCAGGAAAGTCTTGTAAGTCCACCGCATTAGAAGCTGGCATAAATAAAGGAATGCTCTATCAATGGGTACAAAAATATAATATATTCGGATATAATGGACTAGTACGTAAGAACCAAGGGCGAAAACCAAAAGAGGGAACAAAGATGAAACATAAAACCCAATCTGCGCCATTAACGGAATCAGAGCGGGAAGAACTGATTCGGCTCCGGGCAGAAAATGAATATATTAAAACAGAAATTGCTGTCATAAAAAAAGAGATCGCCTTGAGAGAAGAAAAAAACGCAGCGCAACTCAAGGCGAAAAAGCAGCGCTGGTACAAGACCTCCGGAAAGATATAAAGGAATCGTGGGTCCTATTGCAGATAATATACTTCACCGGGATTTTCATACCACTGCGCCTTTGGAAAAATGGACAACCGATGTATCACAGTTTACCTTTCCTTGGGGAAAATGCTACCTGTCTCCGATTCTGGATATGCATACCAACGAAATTATCTCGTATGACTTAGCGGAAAGCCCGAATCTGGAACAGATACGGCGTATGCTGGAACGGGCATTTACCGTATTCCCCAAGGTAAAGGGACTTATCTTTCACTCTGATCAAGGCTGGCAATACCAGCATGCGTATTTTCAACAAGAACTGAAAGACCATGGGATTATCCAATCCATGTCACGAAAGGGAAACTGCTATGATAACAGCATAATGGAAACCTTTTTCGGAAGGATGAAAACGGAGATGTTTTATGGATATGAAAAAATGTATACATCCTTTGCGGTATTTCGTAACGCGGTAGAAAAGTACATATACTACTACAATTACGAGCGCATTCAAGAAAAAACAAAATGGATGCCTCCTGTACGCTACAGGAATGCATCCATGAAATAAAACGAATGTAATAAATCAATGTGTCCAGAATTCTGGGTACATATCATTCGCTCTGGGAAGGGGGATTTTATTATGCCGGCAATACGGAGGGGAAAAACTGGCGGACGACTTCTACAATGCCGCGCTCGTCGTTGGAACGGCAGGTGACGTAATCGGCAAATTCCTTGACGGCCTGCGGCGCGTTGGCCATGGCCACGCCGACTCCGGCATACCGCAGCATGCCGATGTCATTGTAGCTGTCTCCGCAGCACACGACCTGAGACGGCGAGATATCCAAATGGCAGAACAGCTTTTTAAGGCCCAGCGATTTGTCAACGCGGCACGGCGTCACTTCCAGACAGGACGGTTCCGAATGGAATACTTCCGCCTTGCCAAGATACAATTCCGACAGCAGCGGGTTAAGGGCCTGGAGCTGTTCCGGCTTTCCTGTAAGCAGGCACTGGTAAATCGTCTTGGGAGCGTGCTTTAGAAAATCCTCGTGAAGGACGATAGGCATATGGCTCCACGACGACTCAGCCCGGACATAGGGGTCCGGCTCAGACGCCGTAATGATTTTCCCCTTGCCGTACGTCATGATGCCCAAGCCGTAGCAGCGGGCGTCATACCACAAGGAGCGCAGCGTTTCCTTCGACAGATATTGCTCGTACAGGCAGCGCTTCGTCTTGTACTCTATGACCTTCGAACCATTAAAAGCCACGATATATCCGCCGAACTGCTGCAGACGCAGTTGTCTGGCAATGGGATATACGCCTTCAGGCGGCCGGCCCGACGCCAGGATAAGGCGGATGCCCTGCTTCTGTAATTGAAGCAGGGCATCTTTCGTATCTGGGTCTACGCATTTTTGCGATGTCACCGTCGTCCCGTCTATATCCAGAACGAGGACGTTCGGTACTCCCGTTGCAGCCATGTTATATCCCCGTGTTGATATAGGCCTGGCGGACGTCTTCCGGCACCATGCTGCCGCCCGTCGCCCAAGCGATGTGCGTCGCCTGTCCCATAACGGCTTCGAGGCCGGCCTGACGGACATATTCCTGCAGCGAATCCGACTGAAGGAAGGCAGCAAAGGCAGCGCATGAGCTCGGCTCGATAAATACGCCTTCCGTATCGAGGAGTCCCCGCATCAAATCATACAGCGTCCCATCCTGAATCGTCGCAATGCCCGACAGCAGCGGCTCTACGACGCGGCCGACGAAGGCCGACGGTCTGCCGACAGCCAGTCCGTCAGCATCGGTTTTGCCGTCGATACCAATATCTTCTACGGAAATGCCATCGTGAAGCCCCGTCGCCATTCCCAGCATCATGCAGCAGGCATGAGTCGGTTCCGTAAAGAAGCAGTGAACGTTATCGCCGTATACTTCTTTCAGGCCGTAGGTGACGCCGCCGGGAGCGCCGCCGATGCCGCAGGGAATATAGACGAACAAGGGATGTTCGGCATCTACAGGAATCTGCATCGCTTCCAGCTGCTTCTGGAGACGGCGGCCCGCCACGCTGTAGCCTAAGAACAAGTTCTTCGAGTTTTCATCGTCGACGAAGTAGCTCATGGGATCGGCATCGGAATTCTTCCGCCCTTGTTCTACGGCGGCGCAGTAGTTGTCTTCATATTCAATGACCGTAACGCCGCGGCTGCGGAGCAAATCTTTCTTCCACTGCTTAGCGTCGACGGACATGTGAACGATAACGCGGAAGCCCAGCTGGGCGCTCATGATGCCGATGCTCATACCTAAATTTCCTGTACTGCCGACCTGCACCGTATACTGACTGAAAAATTGACGAAATTCCGGTTCCGCCAATACGGCGTAGTTATCCGTTTCTTTCAGCTTGCCCGCTTCTATTGCCAGTTCTTCGGCGTGTTTCAGAACCTCGTAAATGCCGCCCCGGGCCTTGACTGATCCGGAAATAGGCAAATCACTGTCCATCTTGAGAAGCAGGTTTCCCTGAATGCCGGCTTCGTAGGAGCGATTCAAAAAGTCTTTCATCTTCGGAATATCCCGAAGTTCCGATTCAATGATGCCGCCGCTGGCCTTGAGCTCGGGAAATACCGTTTCCAAATAAGGAGCAAACCGTTGGAGGCGGGCTGCCGCATCCTGTATGTCTTCAGGCGACACAGCCGTAATATGCCAGTTTTTCTGTTCTTCCTTCTTCGGATTGATCCAGAAAACTTCTTCCAATTTGGCGGCTTTCGCTACAGCCGGCACCGTTTCTATATATTTCTTGACATCTGTGTTCATGTTGTTTATTCTCCTCTTTTTGCAATATACCCATTAGCCGGGTCTAAGAATTCCTTCGTAAGACGCCGAACTTCCGGCGACAAAAACAGCATCGCGACGATATTGGGAATGATGAGCAATCCCAGCGCAATATCCTGAATGGACCAGACCAACTGTATCGTTCCCAAGCTGCCGATGACGATGAGGACAGGAAAGGCATACCGATACAGGGAATCCCATGATTCTTTCTTCAAAAACGTAAGACTGACATGGCCGAAATACCACTGGTTCATGATAGATGTGCCGGCGAATAATATCAAGCTGAAATACATGATATACCGCATGCCGGGCACGACGGAATCAAAGGCTACAGCCGTCAGCGTCGCGGCGTTGTCGTGAAACTGTGCCGCGCCGGTCAGCAATACGACGATGCCCGTCGCGCTGCAGATTAAAAAGGTGTCGACAAATACTTCGATGATGCCATAGAAGCCCTGCCGAACCGGATGGTCTACCTGAGCCGCCGAGTGAAGGACGGGAGCCGTGCCCTCACCAGCTTCGTTGGAATACAGGCCCCGGGCTACACCGTAGCGCATGGCTTCTTTCATCGTATAGCCCAGCACGCCGCCGGCTCCGGCCTCCCAGGCAAAGGCGTGGGACACGATAGCTTGAAACATAGCCGGCACGGCATCCAGATGCACAACGAACACGACCAGGCCGCTCGCCAAATACAATCCGGCCATAAACGGCACGATGCGCTGGGCGATGTATATGAGCCGCTTAAACCCGCCGCTGATGATGAAGAACATCAGGGCGGCCACGAGCAGGGCCGTCGCGCCGACAGGCAGATAAAAGGCCTCTTTCATGACCTGGGCGATCGTATTGGACTGGATCAGCGTCGCGCCGCAGTTTTGAATGAACAGGAACACGGCGACGGCGACGCCGGCCTTGCGCCACTGCAGGCCCTGGGAAATGTAGTACATGGAACCGCCCGTAATATTTCCCTGCCGGTCCTCGCCGTGATAGCGGACGCCCATGACGATTTCGCCGAACTTCGTAGCCATGCCCAGAAAGGCCGCCGCCCACATCCAAAACAACGCGCCGGGGCCGCCGTACAAGATGGCCGTCGAAACGCCTACGATGTTGCCGCTGCCGACGCAGCTGGCAAGGGAGGCGCACAGCGACTGGACGGACGTGCAGCCCTTCTTCGCCGCGCTGTCCTTCTGCGAAGGGCGCTGAAACAGCCCCCGCCGGATATAGCAGAGAAACCGCAGCTGAATACAGCCCGTCATGACCGTATAGACCAGGCCCAGTCCCAGCAGCGCGCACAGGAGCCAGTCGCCCCACAGCAAATCGGCAGCTTGCTTCACAAAGATTTCTATATCTGCCACGTTCGTTCTCCTTATGCCAATACGTTACGGCCTTCCGCGTCGGGAAGCTCGGCCCCCATCAGGGCGGCCAGCGTCGGCGCGACGTCGATGAGGCGCATGTCGTCGACGACGCCTTCTTCGACGCCCTCGCCGGCCATCAGGAAGGACGCCCGCATTTCGGGAAATTCCTCGTTATATCCGTGCTGCGCCTTCTGCGTCAGCTCCGTACGGATAAACTTGCCGTCCGCGTCGTCCCGTATTTCGTACCCTTTATGGGAAATCAACACGTAGTCGGCGTCGGGGAAGCCGCCGCGGGCCCGCGCTTCTTCGCCGGTCAGGACGGCCATGATGGCGTTCCGTCCGTCCTGGGCCAGCTCTCTCATGACGCCGTCCAGTATCTTCCGAGACGCTTCGTCGTCCTTGCGGGCCAGGCGGATTTCACAAATGCCGCCGGCTCGCTGGCTGTACGCTTTCCAATCGGTAACGCGGCCCGTATCGTCGCATTCGATCAGCCCGGCCTGGCGCAGCAATACGTTGGGATAGACCGTGTGGGTATTGTCCAGCGTGCCGTGGTCAGATACGACGCAGACGACGAGGCGGCCGCCCGTAACGGCTTCGGCCTCGTGGACCAGCATGCCGACCATGGCGTCGATCTTTTCCAGGCTGCGGGCCGCTTCCGCGCTGTATACGCCGAACTGATGGGCGCTTTCGTCGAAGCTGGCGAAATACGCCGTCAGGAAGAAGGGCTTTTCGGCCTGGCAGGGCCCCAGCTTGTTCCGCAGCAGCCATGCCGCCGCCTTATACCGCTGGGCGTCGCCGTCGTCGGACAAATCCAACCCGCCGGCGTAGCGGCCGATATCTGCTTCCATTTCGGCAATCAGGCCCTGCGGCTTCGACACGGCGTCGATAAAGGCGCTGTCCATTTCCGTGCCGTCCCACCAGAATTCCGGCGCGACGTAATCGCCCTTGGCGCCGACGGAGGTCGGAAAGGCCGCGCTGCCTACGACGTAGCCAGCCTGGTGGGCCGCTTCCCAAAGGGTCGTCACCCGCTTGTTGGCAAACCAGTGCCACGCGCCCTTATGGCGCGACGACGGGTCGAATACGGCGTTGTTGACGATGCCGTGAGTCACGGGGTTCGTTCCCGTAATCATGCTTTGGTGACACGGATAGGTAAAAGGCGGGAAGACGCTTTTCATGCCCTTCGGCGCGACGCGCCCGCCCTTCAGAAAATACGACGTAAGAAACGGAAGGGAAATGCCTAATCGTTCCTGTTCAAAGAGAAATTCCGGCTTTAAGGCGTCGACGGACACCAATAAAACGCTGGGCTTTCTAGTATGTTCTACATGTTCCTTCATCACTTATTCGCTCCTTTCCGGCGCTACGACGACGTGTACGCCGGCTTTTTCAAAACGCCGCCTCTGCTCGGCAGAAATACCGACGTCGGTAACCAGGGCGGCGATGCTTTCGATGCCGCACATGCGCACCAGGGAATTGACGCCCAGCTTCGAGCTGTCGACGATGGCGATCGTGCAGTCCGCCGCCTTCATCATCTTGGTCTGGACCGGGATTTCGTCCATTCGCTGATACGTAACGCCTGCTTCTACTGAAATGCCGCAGGTAGTCAAAAAGAAAATATCGACGTGGATTTTTGAAAATATCAGGCTGGCAAAATCAGATAAAAAAGCCTCTTCATCTTCTTTATATACGCCGCCCGTCACGATGAGCTCTATGCCCGACGCGCCGGCCAGCTCGTTCGTAATGGCCAGGGAATTCGTTACGACAGTCAAAGACCGAAACCGGCCTTTCAGCTCTCTTGCCAACAGCAAGGCCGTCGTCCCTGAATCCAGAGCGACGACTTGGCCGTCCTGAATCAGTTTCACCGCTTCTTTAGCGATATGTTCTTTATATACCACCTGGCTCTGCTTGCGTTCGTGAAACGACTCGTACGCCGACGGCGCAGATCCTTTAGCGATCTTCATAGCTCCGCCGCGGATGCGCTTGAGGAGTCCTTTCTCTTCCAGAGTCATTAAATCCCGCCGGACTGTTTCCCTCGTCGTCGACATCAATTTGCACAAGGCGTTGTTTTTGACAATCGGTTCCTGTTCCAATAAATCCATTATGATCTTATATCGTTGTTCAGACAGCATATATATCTCTCCTTCTGTCCGCATGCACCAAATCTGTTCTGATAGTATCTTAACACACTTTGCCACAATTTGCAACGCATTTACTTTTTATTTTGCCAAATAATTACATATTTTGACTTGACATTACACATTTTCACACATATACTAAAGGTGTCAAATCTGTTCGACACGACAACGACATTCCTTTAAGATTATCTATACTTACTTGATACGGAGAGTGATTCAGAAATGGCTGAACAAGCGGTAATGCGACCGAAGAAAGCAGGCTTAGACAAAAAATGGATATCCTTTGGTACCCTGGTGCTGGGAGCCGGCACGATTTACAAGCTCGGCTTTTTAAAAGATGCCTTCTACGTACCGATGCAGGACTTCATGGGATTATCCCACACGCAGATCGGCGCAGCGATGAGCGTCGCCGGCTTAATTTCCACCTTCGGCTTCCTGGCTTCTATCTATTTGACCGACCGGGTGTCGAAAAAAATAATGATTCCTTTGGCATTACTTGGCATTTGTCTTTGCGGGTTGTGGCTTTCTACGTTCCCATCGTATACGTCCTTCCTGCTCATTTACTGTCTGCTGGCAGTCTGCGCTGACATGCTTTACTGGCCAACGATGCTTAAAACGGTCCGCCTGTTGGGAACCCGCGAAGAGCAAGGCCGCATGTTCGGCATCATGGAAGCCGGCCGCGGCCTCGTAGACACGCTGATCGCCTTCTGCGCCTTAGGGATTTTCTCCGCCCTGGGAAGCACGGCCGAAGGGCTGCGCGCGGCAATCCTGTTTTATGCCGCCGTCCCCGGCGTCATCGGCGTCGTCATGTACTTCTTATTAGAGCCCGACGCCAAACAAGACACGACGGCGCAAAGCGAATCAGTCAGCAAAAACCAGCAGGCATGGAAAGGCGCCGTACAGGCGTTAAAAAACAAAAATATCTGGCTCGTATCGTGCAATATCTTCCTGGTCTACAGCGTATATTGTGGTATTACGTACTTTATCCCCTTCCTGAATGAAGCCTATGCCCTTCCGGCAGCTCTCGTCGGCGTATACGGCATCATCAACCAATACGGCCTGAAAATGGTCGGTGGCCCCATCGGCGGCTTGATTTCCGACAAAGTCCTTCATTCCCCGACGAAATACCTGCGGGTCGGCTTCCTCGTTACAGGCGTCATCCTCGCCGCCTTCGCCTATCTCCCCCACGAAGCCCTCGGCATCTGGGCCGGCATCGTCATTTCCCTGGTCATCAGCGCCTGCGTCTACAGCATGCGCGCCGTCTTCTTCGCCCCGATGGACGAAGTCAACGTCCCCCGCGAAATCACCGGCTCGGCCATGTCCATGGCGTCCTTCGTCGGCTACCTTCCCGGCGCGTTCATGTACGCCGTATACGGCTCTATTCTGGACTCTCACGCAGGCATCGCCGGCTACCAAATCGTCTTTACGGTCATGGCAGTCTTCGCATTGCTGGGCATTCTCCTGAGCACGTATATTGTCAAACGTATCCATCCCATTACAAAATAATCGATATATGACAAAACAGCTGCCGCATATCAAATACGATGATATGCGGCAGCTGTTTTTTACATGCATGGCGAAGATTATTCCTTCATTCTCCTTCGCATGCGGCTGTTGGGGATATTCATTTTAAATCGAAATTTCGTAATCGTCCGCCGTGCCACGTGCACGGACTGCTGGCTGAAGTAATCGGCTAAATCCTGATCAGACCAGGGACGCCGACAGTCTTCTTCCGCAATAAGCCGCGCCATTTTCTCCATGATAGCCTTGTCGGAAATACTGCCGTCCCGCTCCCTATCGCAGCGGTAATGGTGGGCCAAAAAAGACTGAATTGGATAGATGCGGCCGCGAAACAAGGCGTAGCGGTCGCGGCAGACGCGGCTCACCGTCGCCGCGCTGAGCCCTGTCGCCGCAGCGATGTCTTTTTGAGTCAAAGGACGCAGGCTGCCGCCATGGAGGAAATGTTCGCCCTGTTCCTTTACTATATGCTCCACGACTGTAAAAATTGACTGGCGGCGGTACGCCAGGGCTGTCTGTAAATCCAAAAACTGCCGCTTGGCCTTGCGGATAAAATCCTGCGTCGCCTTATCGCCGTCCTTACCATAAGCCGTATACAAATCGTCGCGGAAAAATACATCCGGCAGGTCTTCCAGAGACCGCACCGTCAGATGTCCCTCTTCATCGCAGAGGATTTCTATATCAGCCCGCACGAATTCCGTCCGCTCGTCGGCCGGCGCGACCGGCTGCAGGGCCAGCTTCTTCAAAAAACGGCGGATTCGTCCCAGCCCTTCCGGCGACAAGCCCATTTGTTCTTCCAGCCGCTTCCAATGGCCGCGGATGAAATCGTCGTAATGGTTCAGCAGCAGCACTTCCGCCCCTGCCGGCGCGTCCTTCCGGCGGCGCGTCTGAATCAGCAGGGCTTCCTGTATCGTCCGCGCGCCGACGCCCGGCGGGTCGAAGGTTTGGACCAGGCGCAGCCCCTCTTCCATATCGGCGACAGACAAGCCGTAGTCGACGCCGATGTCCTCTAACGCGGCGGCGAAAAATCCTTTCTCGTCGAGGGACTGGATGACCAGCCCGGCGGCCAGCATCACCTTTTTGGAAACGGCCTGGACGCGGAGCTCCTTCATGAGCTTTTCCTCCAGTGAGTCGCCGCTGCTGCGGATATTGTCGATAGGCTTTTCCGCACCGCCGCCAGCTTTGGGCCGCACGTCGGGATAGCGAATATCCAGCAGGGGATTTTCCGTCACCTTTTCGTGAAGAAATTCCACCAAATCCTGTCCCCGCAGAGTCATCATCTGAATGGTCAGGCGCTGCATCTGGGATAATTTAATTTTCTGCTCTAACGTTAACGCGATTTTTGCCATATTCATCCTCTCGCATCGATGCGCCCTCTGCAGGGGCGCTGCAAATCCAACTAAGGCTGCAGCTGGATCCGTCCCTGCGGCGCGGCGTATTCCGTCCCGATCCGCCCCTGCAGCTCGTCCTGAATGTAGTGGACGACGGCTTCAGCGTCGGTATAGCCGACATACTTCGTCTCAGCCTTTCCCGGCTCAGCCAGGACGCCGTAGGCGTCGCCGCCGCGACTGACGAATTCATACGTGGCTATCGTATATACCGCGTCGGGAGAAAAGGCCTTACCGCCGACGCGGTGAATCGTCACGCGCTGCCCGGGCTTTACCGGCTTGTAGTATTTTCCATTTCCGTAGACCCGCCCCTTCGCGAAGGGAATATCCGTACGGACCGTCATTTCGATGCCCGAAACCTGGGGGAAGGCCCCGGCCGGATAGGGAGCCGCCGCCGTCGCCGCTTCCATGATTTCCAGCAAGGTTTCGCCGGTCATGGTTACGACGCACACCTGGTTCCGGTAGGGCAGCACGCCTTGAACGGCACCCTGGGTCACTGCGCCGGCCGGGATAGACGCGCGCAGGCCGCCGCCGTTGACGATGGCTCCGTCGATATTTGTCCCCTCTGCAGCCGTCGCCATGCGGGCCTGCCACAGGACGGCGTCGGCGATGAAGTCGCCTAAATTCGTCTCTTCCATCCGCACCTTAGGCCGGCTGCCGTCCAGCACGACCTCCGACGCGCCGATAGGCCGGGACAATTCGGCCTGTACGTCGGCCGCCGCCTTGTCGACTAAGGCCTTGACGGCCTCGTCTTCCTTGGCAAAGGCGCCGTAGGGAAGGTTCTGTTCCCGCCATTGGCCGTCCGCATAGGAAACGACGCCGATGTTGGCTAAATGGCTGCCCGTCGCCGTCAGCAGCACGCCGTCGACACGGTAGTTTTTCACACGATGGTCATGACCGTCGATAAAGAGGTCGATTCCCTGCACGTGGCGCAGGATGTCGTCAGATCGATGGCCCTCGCTGATCGGCTCGCTGCCCACATGCCCCAGAGCCACGATGAGATCGCAGCCAGCGCCGCGCAGATAATCCACGTTAGATTGCACGGCATCATACAAATCCTGTCCGTCTAAAAAGGTCAGGCCGTATACGTGTTTCGGATTCGTCGCCCCCGCTGTTTCCGGCGTCGTGATGCCGATGATGCCGACGGTTACGCCGCCTTTTTCAACGATCGTATAGGGCCGGACGAAGGTCTTTCCCGTCGCGTCGACGAGAATATTGCAGGAAAGGAAGGGAAAGTCCGCTTCCGCTGCCCGTTCGAGTGTCACGTCCTGTCCATAATCGAATTCGTGATTCCCCAAGGCCATGGCGTCGTAGCCTGCAGCGTTCATAAAGGCGATAGCCGTCGCGCCCTGACTCAGATTAACTAAATTATGGTCCTGTATGGCGTCGCCGGCGTCGACGAGAAGTACGTCCTTGCCCTTCGCCTCGTACTCCTGTTTCAGCGCCGCTACGGCTGCCATGCCGTACACGCCGTCGGCCTGCTGGTCGTAGCCGTGGGTGTCGTTAGTGTGAATGACGACGAGATGGGAAAAGTCCGCCGCCCCGATAGCCTGAAAGGCCGCTATCGTCAAGGCCAAGGCTAACCAAAGAAATTTTCTCATATATACGCTCCATTTCTCAAAATTTGTCTTTATTATAGCATATATGCCGCCGTTCCCCTATAGCGGCCGGAGCGAACGACAGTGTCAAGTTGTTGTGGGTATATATTTGACAGAAACATCTTGGCATGTAAATCCGGCCTTTTAGTATCTAATGTATATGGTGATATCCACTGTTTTGGATATCTTTCATCCATCTTCCGTGTAATGCGCCTTCGCTCCCCGGCATACGGCAGCTGTGCTCTGCATCATACACGCAGTACGGCAGCCGCTGGCGTCGGCATTGCCGCGTCAGTTCCTGTGAATTCAGGTCTGGTACTGTATCGGAGTGTTTCTTCGTCAGGCAATCTAAGGCATAGCGCCACACGTCGCCGCCGTTTTCTGCCAGCGTCCGCAATCGGGCAATCCGTTCCGCCCCGTCTTTGCTCCAGCCCATTCCACGTGAGCTCAGCCGGGCCGACAGGATATGACTGACATGCCCTTCCGTACTGCTGGCGAATGTCTCCCGGTTCTGCAGCCAGTCCCGAATCCCTTCCCAATGGTTCAGGATATATTGCTGACCTCTTCGAATCGCTTTTCTCCGATACGGACGGTGCCGTATCTTCTGTTCAGCTTCCCGGCAGAATTGCTCCCGGTCATTGGCCAGCAAGGCGTCATACAGAGGTTGGATCGTTTCCGTCCCCGCTATCTGCCGCAAGTATTTGACAACATGAAATCCGTCCGTGACGCAGCGGCTCTTTTCCAGGTACGACGTCGCGCTCTGTATCCACGCCGCCCCGTCTCCCAGAATCGTAATCTCTGGACTGTCGTATACGGTTTGGATATATTCCTTGATTTCCTTCCAAGGCATCCCATATCCC
>NZ_NFIY01000024.1:0-35707 GCF_002163455.1 Megasphaera sp. An286
GGATTGCCCCTATCGCCGAACCTTCCATTCCGACCAGGGTTGGGCATACCAAATGAAGGCGTACGTCCGTAAGCTCAAGCAAGAGCGGATTTTTCAAAGCATGTCCCGGCAAGGCAACTGTCTGGATAATGCCGTGATGGAGAACTTCTTCGGCCTACTGAAACAGGAAATGTACTATGGTGTCGTGTACTATAGTTACGAAGAATTGAAATCAGCTATCGAACAGTATATCAAATACTATAACGAGCAACGAATCAAAGAAAAACTTGGCTGGAAGAGTCCTGTCCAATACAGGTTGTCCCTGTCCGCTGCATAAAAAAGTAACGAGATAGCAAAAACTACCTCGTTACTAAAGTCTAACTTTTTGGGGTCACATCAGAAAGCATCATCATGCAGCTTGTGCGAACCAGAAGTATGCGGCATTTTCCTTTGGTTCCGCACTAATATACATAGAAAGATGCTGTTTGGTGATGCGAAAAAGCGGTATAAATTACTAAGTATAGTTATTAATGCCTATATTTGCTGAGGTTGTTTTTGTAGTATACTAAATGTAGCAGTCACTTCTCATGCGAGGGTGTGGATTGAAATCCCTTACTAGCAATAATACCTTTTAGCGCATTTGGTCACTTCTCATGCGAGGGTGTGGATTGAAATCTTCTATATAATCTCCTTCAAACAATTCTTGTCCGTCACTTCTCATGCGAGGGTGTGGATTGAAATCTGGAAAGCGAAAACAGCACAACGGATATGATGAAGTCACTTCTCATGCGAGGGTGTGGATTGAAATGAACATAAACGAGGACGGCAGAAGCGGACGAACGAGTCACTTCTCATGCGAGGGTGTGGATTGAAATAGGAAGTCAAGGTTCGATGCCAGGGCTTCATGAAGTCACTTCTCATGCGAGGGTGTGGATTGAAATTAGCTGGCATCCAGTCTAACGAGTATGAGGTCCCGTCACTTCTCATGCGAGGGTGTGGATTGAAATTTGCCAATGCCGCCAAAGGAGGCGGTAGGGGACAGTCACTTCTCATGCGAGGGTGTGGATTGAAATGCATTACATGTGACGCTAACAAGTGGTACGCATGGGGTCACTTCTCATGCGAGGGTGTGGATTGAAATGTCGCAAAGGAATTTATTTCCTTGCTAGTATATCGTCACTTCTCATGCGAGGGTGTGGATTGAAATATCTGTACAGTAAACAGACCGACGCTTTTTCATTGTCACTTCTCATGCGAGGGTGTGGATTGAAATCCGACAGAGCAAATGCCAAAAGGCCAAAGCTTTTCGTCACTTCTCATGCGAGGGTGTGGATTGAAATCCGAAGGCCGACAAGGCAGCCCTAGGCATGCACCGTCACTTCTCATGCGAGGGTGTGGATTGAAATAAACCGGCAGGCCCCAGCGGCTGAAACAATGTGATGTTACTTCTTATGCGAGGGTGTGGATTGAAATCAGTTTGCCGTGACCGAGACGGCGAGCGCCGGCAGTCACTTCTCGTGCGAGGGTGTGGATTGAAATGGGACGCAAGAATACATCGAACCATCAGGCATTAGTCACTTCTCGTGCGAGAGTGCGGATTGAAATGTTTAAACACTGACAATACTAGGCTTATTCAATATGAATTCTGCAAGCATTTTGACCAGTCAAGAAGCCTCGCAACATGCTTCGTAATTGAGAGGCTCCTTGACGGATAACAGTACTAATAAATGAAAATAGCAAATATTATCCTAAAGAATATCTTTACAAAGGATGAGATGCCCTATGAAACAGAACCTAACGTCTTCCGATTTAAAAACGATTCTTCATTCCAAGCGAGCCAATGTCTTCTATCTGGAGAAATGCCGTGTCATGCAGAAGAACGGCCGCATTGTGTATTTGACAGAGACGGAAAAGGAAAATTTGTACTGGAACATCCCGATTGCTAATACGACGGTAATTTTATTGGGAACAGGTACGTCTATTACGCAGGCGGCTATGCGGTTATTGGCCGGTGCCGGCGTCCTGGTGGGGTTCTGCGGAGGAGGCGGTACGCCTTTGTTTGCCGGTTCAGAAATAGAGTGGCTGAATCCGCAGAGCGAATACAGGCCGACCGTATATGTGCAGGGGTGGTTGTCCTTTTGGTTTGACGAGACGAGGCGCTTGGAGGCGGCTAAGGCGTTTCAACGGGAACGGTGCCAGTTTTTGCGCACTGTTTGGAGTAAGGACAGGGAACTGCAGGATGAACTGTTTGACTGTGACGATTTGAAAATAAAACAAGCGTTAAAGGCCTATGAAAAAGAGATTCCCAAGGCGGGAAATGTGATGGAGCTGCTTACGAAAGAAGCTGCTTTTACGAAAAAGCTTTACAAGTATGCGGCCAATCAATCGGACTGGGGAGAATTTACAAGACGACAGCAAGGCGATGACAAAGCAAATGTCTTTTTAAATCATGGCAATTATTTGGCCTATGGGCTGGCGGCCTGTACCTTATGGGTATTGGGGATTCCTCATGGGTTTGCTGTCATGCATGGAAAAACGCGGCGCGGCGCGCTGGTTTTTGATGTGGCCGATTTGATAAAGGATGCCATCGTCCTGCCTTGGGCCTTTATTTGTGCGGAAAGGAATACGACAGATCAGGAATTCAGGCAGGTCTGCTTGCAGAAATTTACAGAACACAAAGCGCTGGATTTTATGTTTTCTCAGGTCAAGGAGTGCAGCACAATGTTTGCCCGCAGTGGGGGTGATGTCGTATGATGGTAATTTTTGTCAGTAAAAGCGAAGGAAAATCCATTCCTGTTGTCAGAAGGATTTTAGACAGCTTTGCCCTGCGAATCGGCACGGATACCTGGAAAACGGTCATTACGGAAGAGGGGCTTGCGACGGTTAGGACACTGTTGCGGCGCAGCGCGACAAAGAGTACGGCTGTTTCGTGTCATTGGATTCGTTCTCGCAGCCGAAGCGAGCTGGTATGGATCGTAGGAAAGCGCAGCAAGTTTAATGAAGAAGGAATTGTGCCAGTGCATTATACGTCAAAAAATATCGTGCACAGTGAATGGGAAAACGATTGGCAGTATTTGTCCCTGATTAAAGCGATTGCCGCCTTGGCAGCGCTGCTTCATGACTGGGGTAAGGCGTCGGATTTGTTTCAGCATAAATTAAGAGCTGCTGGAAAAGGAAAATTGGAAGCCGATCCGTTTCGCCATGAATGGATATCCTGCAAGCTGTTGGAAGCCTTAGTGCGGTATACGGACGCATACGATGACGATAAGAAATGGCTGACTGCCTTGGCAGAAGGAACAATTAACACGAAAGCATTGGCTGAGCTGGCAGGCAAGAATATGGGGACGTTAGGCCCTATGCCGCCTGTTGCCAGTATGCTGGCGTGGATTATCCTATCTCATCACCGGCTGCCGTATGTAGACGATGAGAATGATAGAACTGGGTACCAAAGCGACGGCGTGTACTCCTTTCAGCAAATGATAGAACGCATATGTGCTTCCTGGGGATACAGCAGACGGTGTAGTAATGAAGACGAAAGAAAAAGAGAAGCACAGTGCTTTTCTTTTCGTCAAGGATTGTTGTGGGATAACGGGCTCCTTTGGCAAAAAGCTTTGAAAAAATGGGCTGCCAAGATGCTTCGCGAAGAAACAGTTTTGTGTACGCTGATTCGGGAGGGTAATCTGGCCTTTCGCAGCATAGTCACTTATGCCCGATTGTGCCTTATGCTGTCTGACCATTACATTTCCTCGCTGCCTCGTGAAGGTGCAGGAAAATCAACGCATAAAAAGAAGCATTCGTGGAGTCCTGTTGATTTATGGGCCAATACGGATCGCAATAAAGGATTAAAACAATCCTTGGAAGAGCATGTTGTTTCTGTTATGGAACAGGCCTTGCAGATAGCTCATCAATTGCCGAACTTTGCTGCCCGGATGGAAAAGGCAGAAGATATTGCCTTTCTGAAGAAGCAAAGTCCCAGGTCTTTCCGCTGGCAAGATGGAGCTGTTGAAAAAATCAAGCAATTCCGGCAGAGAGAACGAGGGAAGATGGCCTATTTCATCGTAAATATGGCGAGTACGGGATGCGGGAAAACGATTGCCAATGCTAAGCTCATGAATGCTGTATCAGAAGATGGAAAATCTCTTCGCTACGTCTTGGCTCTTGGATTGCGGACTCTTACGCTGCAGACGGGAGACGAGTATAGGACCCGAATCGGGCTGGATAAAAGCGAATTAGCCGTTATGATTGGCTCCAGCGTCATCCAGTCGCTCCATGAACAAGATAAAATGGCTGAAGAGGATATGTCATCTGTAGGAGAAACAGAAGCCCTGCTGCAGGAGGAATTGGACTATGAAGATACATGCAATGCAGAACAGACGGCGTTTTTAGACATATTTTTCCAGCATAACCCGCAAAAGTATAAGGCCTTTTTGTATAAGCCCGTCTTGACTGCGACGATAGATTATATGATGGCTGCGACAGAGACCATACGCGGCGGAAAATATATGCTTCCCTTGCTGCGTCTCATGTCGTCCGACTTGGTCATCGATGAAATTGATGATTTTGATAAAAAAGATTTAATTGCTATTTCGCGATTGGTTCATTTAGCCGGAATGATGGGACGGAGTGTAGCCATATCTTCGGCGACGATACCGCCTGATTTGGCCCAAGGCATGTTCAGGGCCTATATGCGCGGCTTAGCCTGCTATAATCAGTTTTTTACCGAAGCAAAGCAGTGCGGCGTCGTCTTGTGCGATGAGTTTAAGACCGTAACAGGCCGGATTGCTATGGGCGACTTTCAGGCCTATGAAGCCATGCATGGCGCTTTTGTCGATAAACGGGTACAGCATTTGGAAAAGCAGCTCATCAAACGAAAAGGCATAATCGTCGATATTCCGAATGCTCCAGAAGGGGGAAGCCGGATTACCCAATTTTTTGAGGCTGCCAAGAAAGCGGCAATTGCCCTGCATGATGATAATTACATTATTGATAAAAGGACGAAAAAACGCGTATCCTTTGGCCTTATCCGCTTGGCTAATACCAGCCCCTGCGTGGCGTGCAGCCTGTATTTGTTGAGCAGCGAATGCATGCTGCCGAAAGGGTATGCTATTCGGATTATGACCTATCATAGCCGGCAGCTTCTGATTATGCGCCATGAGCAGGAAAAATATTTAGATGTCGTCTTGAAACGAAAGTATGACAGCTCTGTTCCTGTAGATATACAAGACCCGGTGATTCGCCGCCATTTAGATAGTATTGAGGAAGATAACGTCTTGTTTATCGTCGTCGCAACGCCTATAGAAGAAATTGGCCGGGACCATGATTTTGACTGGGCTGTCGTCGAGCCGTCGTCGTATCGTTCTTTTATTCAGCTGGCCGGGCGCGTGCTGCGTCATCGCAAGGTGTATGCGGACATTATAAAACCGAATATTGCTGTAATGCAGTACAATGTGAGGGCTCTGCAAGGAAAACCGCAGGCCTTTATAAAGCCGGGATACGAAGTCAAGCCGTATCATCTCCGCAGCCACGACCTGCATGATATTATAGATGAAAAAGCTTTTCATAAAAAAATTGACGCCGTACTGCGTATACGAAAGCCTGTCATGAATGGCACCGATAAAAAAGACGTTTCCCTGTTAATCGACTTGGAACATATGACGATGGAAGATTTTAACAGTGATGAGCCAGGGCCGCAGGGACTGTCCGGCTGGATTGACGAGTATTGGTGGCTTACGGCGCTGCCGCAGACATTCAACCGGTTTCGTGAGGGCCAGGCTGATAGGAAGCTTATAGGCGTATATAGAGACGGGAAGATTCACTTTTCTATGTATGAAGACGGCGAATGTATTGACTGCGGAGATACGCTGCATATTAAACAAGATACTATAGAATATGGGGCCGAAAGAATATGGCTGCCGCGTACATATGAAGACGCGCTTTGTCGCCGCATTCCAGAAGACGACGACCTTCCGGAAGAAGAGCTGCTGGAGACGCTATCTAACAAATACGGAGAAATTACTTTACCCGTTGATAGCGGCGATGAAACATGGTTTTATGACGATCAATTCGGCATATTCAAAAAGATGAGATGAAAACAGAGTTATAGGCATGAAACTATTTCAAACTGGCAGAGACGTATGAACGATGACTTTTGTCGGCGGCAGCACTGACAACTTCGGCATTGTTTTATGTATTTTTTATCTTTTATGTCCATGGTATAATAAAGATGCCTGCTGGATAAGCAGTTTAGAAAGTGTTTTTTTTAATTTATGAGTGTCTGCCGCAAAGGCAGTTCAACAAGCTATTTGCTTTGTGGATGTGAACTAACGGCGTTTCCGGAACTGTATACTTTCTGTCATAATGCCGATGTTGTTTGCATGAACTTTTTTGTTTGCCAGCCTGAATTGGCTGGCTTTTTTTCTTTTTCGGATATATGATTGCATTTTATCTGGTTTTATTGGACGTCAGCGTTTTTCCCATTAGAGAGTTGTATGTTTATTGTAAGGAATATATATCATATTTGACTAGCCAGTATAAGGCGTGTCATGGTAATCCATTTAGGAATGGAGACATGTTCAAATGATTGTTATTTCATTTCAACTGTAGTATAATTAATCTAAATAAAAAAAAACACGGATAATATATAATGGAAACGGAGTGATGATTATGGGAATGCTCAAGACGTACATAGAGGAACAGGCAGAAAGCAAGAAGCTGTCAGTGACGGAATGGATGCAAAAACGGATAGATGAGATTCCCTTCTGCAAGATAGCTACGCATGTCGGAAAGTTTTCCCATCCAGACGCTAAAGTAACCATATGCGATACGTCTGATTCTCCTTGTAAAGGATATGTCGCTACGTCGAATTCAGCTCATGATACCGATGTTTCTGTCAACGCCGCGTATATGGGGACGGCTAAATTATTGTTTGATAATCTTTTGGAAGATGGACATACCGTGTTTTTCCATGTAGTAACGGGAAGCTCTTTGGTAGAAGAAGAATTTAAAGCTCTGCACCTAGACGAGGCATTGTATCATACCTTTAAAGAACGTGTCCTGCAATGCAGCCGGCCGAGTTTTCCCGATACGACTGATGGCCTGCTTAAACAAGTATATTTTCCTATTGGGGCCAATGCCTATCACTTGCTGACGGTCATGCCGTCTTCCAGCGTATTACTGAAACTGAAAGAAAAGGTTAAACAATTAGACGAACAGCGGAAGCAGTGCCGTGAGGCTGGCGCTGATTATGATGAACTTTGGGATTTGACGGCTATTTCTTTCGGCGGGACGAAACCCCAGAATATCAGCTATCTAAACAGCGCCAACGGAGGGACGGCGTACTTGCTGCCCTCGCTGCCGCCTGTACTGTCTGGCCGGCAAGTGCGGAAACCTAAAAGAAATTTTTTTAGGGAATCCCTTTCATTTAGAAATTATAAGTATATATTTAAGGAACTTCATGTGCTGTTTAAAGCGGATAGGAACAATAAGCAAATCCGCGACGCCGTAAGAGCGCATATAGAGCAGCTTATTTCCCAGGCTATGATGGCGGCCTATGCTCTTCGCCGTGAGGGAGAAGGGTGGAGCGGCGACGGAGCCTATGCGTCTCTGCCGCTGCATCAGAAAATTTGGCTGGATACGCAATATGCGCTGCAACGGAAAGAAGATGAGTGGCGTGAGGAGCTGAGCGCTGATTTTGGACGATGGGTAATACGTACGTATGAATACATATTGAAGAAAGAACGCTGCACCTTAGGGGATGGGGAAATGCGCTTTTTTAAGCACGAGTTCAGAGATGAGCTGGATAAGGCGGTGAGATGCGAGTAATGAAAACCTACATTGTATTGCCTGACGTACAAATTCACAACGCCAATGCGATGAGCAGCACCTATACCATTGGTTTTCCGGCAATGACGGCATGGCTGGGGGCGGTGCATGCTCTGCAGCGGAACCTAGCGGTATGGGACCCGGTTTTTTCAGATATTGTATTTTCTAAAACGGCTGTTGTCTACCATTCCTGTCATTTACAGGTTCAAAAAGGGTACAGAAACTCGATTATCGGGACGGCCAATCCGCTGAAAAAGAAGGGCGGAGCCTACGAACGGCCGCCGTTTATTGCGGAAGCGCGAGTTCATGTGACTGTAACCTTGGTAATCGAAACGAGCCGGGTTCGGCCGGAATATAAGGAGCGGTGTGAACATGCGATCACTATGCTGCTGCCCACTATGAAAATTGCTTCCGGAGATGTTCTCAAAGCCGGCAAGGCGGAAATTGTATATATTGACGAGGAAAAAGAATATGGATATAAGCCGCTCATTGCCAAGATGATGCCTGGATATGTATTGATTGAACGGCGGGATATACTGGAGCAGGAAGCCGCTGGTTCCGAAGATGGGCTGGATACGTTGCTGAAATTTTTGCAGATCCATTGCCATGCCGATTCGGATGCCGAATCGGGTCGTACGGATTGGACGTACGAAAGAGCGATACCCGGCTGGGTTATTCCCATTTCTGTAGGATTTAAGGCGATATCGCCGCTGATGCAGGTATCTCATCAGAGGGATATGACAAAACCACATCGCTTTGCCGAAAATATCGTTACGCTGGGCGAATTTAAGATGCCGTATCAATTTGATGATATTGACGACATGATGTGGCACTATGAATACGATGAAGAACAAGGACTATATATTTGCAGAAATCAGAAGCTGCAGTAAAAGGAGGAGTTTGTTATGGCAAAAAAAGATTCTGTTATTGCGTCTGTATTGGCCTTTGAAAAGCGGATGGTTCCTTCTGACGGATATATGTATGAAACACGGTGGGATGTGAGGCAAGAGGAAAAGACACCCATTTGTTTATCAGAAAAGTCGGTGCGGGGCACTATTTCCAATCGGCTGAAGAACGCCGTTAAAAATGACCCGGCAAAGCTGAATGCAGAAGTAGAAAAAGCAAATTTGCAAACTGTAGACAGCGCTTCTTTATCTATGGAATGCGATACGTTAAAGCTTTGTTTTACACTGAAATTTTTGCCGGTGCAGCAGCCGTCAGCCTGTAATAATGAAGAACACTATCAGAAAATCAACGGCATGATCCAAGCTTATAAAGACCGTTACGGCTTTACCGAATTAGCGAAACGATATGCTTTCAATATTGCTAACGGACGGTTTTTGTGGAGAAATCGCGTCGGCGCAGAGCAAATAGAAATTATCGTGACGGCAAAAGAGCTGGAATCACAATGGGTATTTAATGCGTACGACTACAGCTTACGCGATTTTGACGATGAAGATGCCAATATCTTAGCTCTGGCAAACTGCATTGCCGACGCCTTGTGCGGCACTAAACCGTATCTTTTTCTTGATGTCGAAGCCAATGTGCTGCTGGGCCGTGGACAAGAAGTATATCCGAGCGAAGAATTAGTCCTCGACAAGAAGAGTGAAAAAAGCAAGATTTTATACGCCGTAAACGATACAGCGGCTATGCATTCTCAAAAGTTAGGCAATGCCTTGAGGACTATTGATACGTGGTATCCGGAATGCGACGACGTCCTGCGTCCCATTGCGATAGAACCGTACGGCGCCGTTACGAATTTGGGGAAAGCCTATCGGACAGGCACGAGCAAGAAGGATTTTTATACCTTATTTGATAAATACTCTGTAGGAGAAGCGCTGGAATGTGAGGAAGACGAACACTATGTCATGGCCGTATTAGTGCGCGGCGGCGTCTTCGGACAAAGCGGAAAGGAATGATATCATGCAGTACTATCAGGAGATCACGCTGCTTCCTGATGAAGGCTCTTCTGTAAATTTTCTCTGGGGGAAAGTATTTACAGCAGTTCATATTGCTTTGGCAGATCTAAAAAATACGCAGGGAATTACGAATATTGCCGTATCTTTTCCAGAGTATGGAGAAACTTCATTAGGGACTAAGCTGCGGATTTTGGCAGAAGATGAACACCTATTGGAAATGTTGAATATAAAGGGCGTGTTGCGGCGTTTTGCTGATTATGCTGATATTGGAAAGATAAAGAAAATACCATATAAAAAGATAAAAGGCTATGCTGTGTACAGCCGATATCAGCCAGACAGCTCCGTCCATCAAAAAGCAAGACGGTACAGCCAGCGCCATCCTGATACTTCCTATGCGCAGGCTCTCCAGATTATGAAATCAAAGAATCGGGCGACGCAGCTGCCGTATATTCAGATGTGCAGCATGACGAACCGCAATCCATTCCGATTATTCATTAAACGGACGAAAGCTGAACCAGGAGAGAAATATCATTTTGGCAGTTATGGATTAAGTCCTCATTCTGCAGTACCCGAATTTTAACCCAAATAAAATGAGCAAAGGAAAAACCTTGGAAATATGCGGATTTTTGCTATCTGGAAAAATTTAGGGTAAAATAAGGAAAACATACTGCCGTGCCAGTACGTATGCCGTATGGCAGTATGTTTTCTTACAGTTGTCTGCCGCATAGGCAGTTTAGAAAATGGCTTGTCTAAAAAATTCACTCATGTTTACCGTTGTCTGCCGCATAGGCAGTTTAGAAAGTCCTGCCATTTCCAAGTGATTTTCTGGTCGCGTTATCTGCCGCATAGGCAGTTTAGAAAGCAGGCCAGCCCTTCCAGTGTGGCCGCTGCGCGTTATCTGCCGCATAGGCAGTTTAGAAAAGCTGCCCTTGATACAAGGGGCGTATGGCATTGTTATCTGCCGCATAGGCAGTTTAGAAAAGCTGGAAAAGGCGTAGGTTTCCGTTTCTTCCGTTATCTGCCGCATAGGCAGTTTAGAAAAAAAACGTTATCTGGTATACGTACCCGGCATTGTTATCTGCCGCATAGGCAGTTTAGAAAATAAACCTAGTAAGAACCTACATTGTAGGTTCGTTATCTGCCGCATAGGCAGTTTAGAAATATTTGTTCCGCCGCCAATAATGACGGCCGCTGTTATCTGCCGTATAGGCAGTTTAGAAATGCCCCCCGCTCGTCGCGTTGGATGTAGACGAAGTTATCTGCCGCATAGGCAGTTTAGAAAATTGAAGTTGTGTAAAAAGTGGGCGAAACGAATCATTCGGCTGCGTACATTGGAAGAAAATGGCGGTAGTATCGGATTATGTGCATGATGCCGATCAAAACTGCCGAAGGACGGGAAGCAAAAGGATACTGCGACGTCCTCATCAAATAAATATCATCCACCACTTGATACTGTCGGGAATGTATAGGGGAATGACTCTTTTCATTTTCTATGACAAAATGAAGCCGTTCGTACAACCATCCGCATATTGACAGGCTCTAGGGGGCATGCTATAGTTAATTAAAATCTATTTATATGCAGGTCAGGTGTCGCAGACTTAATAGAGAAGTCCGGTGAAACTCCGGCGCGGTCCCGCCGCTGTAACGAGGAGCGACGCTGCAATATGTCACTGTACCCCACAGGTATGGGAAGGCGCAGCGGAGCGATGAATCTGAGCCAGAAGAACTGCCTGACTGATAATCACCGATAGACCTGCGAGCGATGGGAATGGAGATTCAATGTTGCGCGAATAGCCGTGAGGGATATCCTTGCGGCTTTTTTTATTGAGGAAACGGTGACGGCATTGCCGGGGAGGGAGATATGGAATCCATAGCAGAAGGCCTGCAGTTGTTTCAAAGGGGCGGCATCGTCATGTACGCCCTGCTGGCCTGCTCGTTGTTTGTCGTGTACGTAGGCGTTGAACGCTGGCTCTTTTATCAGCGTATGGATGCTGGAAAGGCCTTTGCCCAGCAATTTTACACGTACATGAAATTGAAAAAATATGATGAAGCCTGCGAAGCGGCCCGTCGGGGGCAGGGCGGTCTGGCCTTGATTTTATCCGACGCCTTTGCCTGCGACGACGAGCGGCGCAGCGCTTTTGTCGAAGTACAGTCGGGCGTATTGCTGGCTAAATTGCGCAGCCGCCTGTATTATTTGAGCGTCATCGTCACCATGGCTCCCTTATTGGGGCTTCTCGGGACAATCAGCGGCATGATTACGTCGTTCAGCATTTTCAACGTTGAATCGGGGCAGGCTATCGCCATTACGGGAGGCGTCGGCGAGGCTCTCGTAGCGACGGCCTTCGGGTTGTGCGTAGCTATTTTGGCCCTGGCTGTTCACGCTTATTTTACGCAGCGCCTGGACCGCATCATCACGGACATGGAATTGTGTTTTTCTGCTCTTGAGCTGATGCCGCGCAAGGAACGGGAGCGAGTATTATGAGACTGCGGGACAGACGGCAATTTACGAAGCCGGAGGTCATGATCATCCCCATGATCGACATCATGTTTTTCCTCCTGGTTTTCTTTATGATCAGCACGCTGTATATGGTCGATTTGAAGACGGTAGGCGTTGATTTGCCCCAGGCTGTCCACGCTGAGGCCCAGACGAAGGTCAACTACGTCGTGACGATGAAAAAAGACGGGACGCTGTGGCTGGAAGATAAGGAAATCAGCCGCGGTGACTTAGTGCGGCAGGCTGCCGAAGCGCAGCGCCGCAGCGGACAGTTTTCCGTCGTCATCCGGGCCGATCAGGGACTGGATTACGGACAGGTCATGGCTTTACTCGATGAACTGAAGGGCGCCGGCGTCACCCATTTTGGTCTGGCTGCAGAAAGCGGCGGTGCGAAGTGAGGCGCGAGGACAAGGATAAGCGGCTGGCTCTGTTCATCTCGCTGGCCGTCCATGGGGCGCTGTTCGTCGTACTGGCGGCGGCCGGCGTGTTCACTTTTATCCAGACCCGTTCCCAGGCCGAGCCAATCGACGTGACGGTGTACAATGAAGAGTCGATGAACAACCTGCCGAAATTGGGCGGCGGAGACGGCGGCCCGACATATGACGCGCCGGCCAGCCCGATGCCGGCTATCGACGAGTCCTATACCGAAGAGGTGCAGGAACAGCGGGAAGTGCAGAAGATCATGGCCGAGACGGGCGTCGACGCCGCTCAGGCTAAGGAAATCGCGGCGGCCCATAGGACGCAGTCTGCGGCTGGGCAAGGCCCTTCGTCTGAAGGACAAGGCCGCGATGCAGGGCAGGGAACGTCCGGTTCGGGGAGTGAATCCGGCTCCGGCGGAAGTACTGCCGGTGTTCCCGGCGGCGACGGACTGCGGCCGGCGACTAAGGCAAGGCTTGTATCGGTGCCCGACGTAAACTCCTACTATCCGGAAGAACTGCGGCGGAAAAATATCGGCGGAACTGTGACGGTTCACATCGTCGTCGGCGCGGACGGCTCTGTTGCCAGCGCGTCGGTCTCTGCTTCGTCGGGATATGCGGCTATGGACGAGGCAGCGGTGCAGATTGCCTACGGCTGCGTATACGAACCGGCCCGGAACAGCTACGGTCAGGCCGTAGCTTCGGAAAGAGATCTGAATATTCCCTTTCAAATACGTTAATGGTACTATATAGTATATAAGGAGCATATATATGACATCACATAAAACACTGCTTTCGCTGATCTGTCTGTCGCTGGCAGGGAGCGTATCTGTCGGCGCGGCAGCAGCGGAAGCAGATACAGATACGATCGTCGTGACGGCTGACCGCTATCAGCCGGTATTGACGGCCCAGGCACTGCAGGAAAAGCAGTCGAACACGGCGGTTATTACGGCAGAAGATTTGGAACGAAATCAATACATCGACGTGCAGACGGCGCTGGAACAGGTCAACGGCGTCACCGTGACGGAACAGGTGCCGGGAACGTCGGCTTATATCCGCCTGAACGGCGACGACCGGGTTCTCGTCCTCGTCGACGGCCAGCCTATTACCAATCCTCAGAGCGCTGCCTATGGCCGTGGGACTGTCGATTTGCAGACCTTGCCCGGCGTCGACCATATCGAACGGATTGAAGTGACCAAGGGCAGCGGGTCTGTCCGTTACGGCAGCGGCGCTGTCGGCGGCGTCGTCAACATCATTACGAAACGAGGCGGCCAAAACCGGACGACGCTGGACATCAATACGGGTTCGTGGGGAACGCATAATTATTCCCTGACAACGAGCGGTTCCAGCGGCAATACGTCGTGGTACGTCACAGGGAGCCTGGGCAATCGGAAGTATTACCAGTTCAACGACGACGGATACGATACGGATGAAAGCCGCGGCGATTACAATAAGGACTCCCTGACGGCCCGCATCGACCAGAAACTGAACGACAGCAGTTCCTTGACCTTTTGGGCTACCCATACGAATTTTCAGGGGCACGGCTCGACCTTCGACGATTCCGATGAACAGCCGGGCTTGCAGACGATTACGGCCAACAAACGGATTGAGCGGCTGAACAACAACTACAGCCTTACGTATACCTTTGGTGAAGACGGCGATACGCCGGGCTTTATCCGTTATTTCAATAACTATTCCAAAAATCTTTGGACCTACCATTTTCATTCCCGTTATCAGGGCGTGCAGGCTGAAAACAGCTGGAAGCTGGGCGATCACAATGTGCTGACGGCCGGCGTAGAATGGACGAAGGATGAAGGAACTAATGCAGAAGTTGGTTACGTAGACAAGGAGCGGACAAACCGGGCTCTCTACTTGGAAAACGTCATGACCTTTGGAAAATTAAATATTACTCCGGGCGTTCGTTTAGATGATAACAGCGAATTTGGGTATCATAAAACGCCGCGCATTGCTATGAATTACCAGCCTAACGAAAAATGGAATGTCTATGCCAATTGGAGCCGTGTTTTTGCTGCACCGAAATTAAATGATTTATACTATTATTTAGTTAGCTCTAGAAAAACGTCTAAAGGGAATCCGAATTTGAAAGCCGAAACAGGATATACGCAAAATCTTGGCGTTACATATCAATATGATGAAAAAACTCAATTCAACGTTAATTTCTTCCGCAGCAGCTTGAACGACGCTATTCGTTGGGAGCGTAGTTCAACGTATTCAGAAGTCCGTAATTTGAATAAAGAAGAAAAGCGCGGCGTAGAAATTTCTATGAATAAGACTATCAACGACAAGTGGGATTATGAATTAGGCTATTCTTATATTCATACGAAAATTGATGAAGGCGATGGCAAGGGAATGCATGTCGACGAATCATTCAACCGCCCCAACGGCTATCATGCCGGCCTGCATTTCCACAACAAAGCTTGGAAGGTCAATATGACCATGAACGCCGGCACGGGCCGCGACGACGATTACTACATGCATGGCTCCTACGTAACGTGGGATCTCGGCGTAAGCTATGACGTTACGAAAGATTTTACCGTATACGCCCAGGTGAATAACCTGACCAACGAAGGGTACGACATGTACCACGATTACCCGTCGGCCGGGCGGTTCTGGCTGGCCGGGGCGAAATACAGCTTTTAACCAATGACAGGAGGGGATAGGATGCATACGAAACGGTGGTTCCTTTGGGCCGGTCTGTGTTTGTACTTGTTTGCCCTGTTTGCCGCCGGCTGCGCGCCGCAGAACGCCGCGACGGCCCAAGGAAACGGGCAGGCTGACGGGGCCTATGCCGTCATTACGGACGATATGAGCCGGACCGTACGGCTGGCAGAGAAGCCCCGGCGCGTCGTCGTCCTGTCTACGTCTTTATTGAATATGGCCGACGCCCTCGATGGCGAGCTGGCCGGCCGGGCGACGGTCAAGGCCGAAGATGCCGAGCTGCCTGAGCGATACGCAGCGGTGCCGGACGTAGGGCCCGTATACAACGTGAGCGTCGAGAAAATCATCGAGCTCCAGCCCGATCTGGTCGTAGCCAGCGAGGTGCAGCACCAAAAGCTGGTGTCCTTGCTGGAGCAGAACGGCATCCCCGTCATCGCCCTGCGCAGCAAGACCTATGACGACGTAAAGCGGAATTTAGCCATCTTCGGGACAATTTACGGCAAGAAAGAGGCGGCCGAGGCTCGGGCAGCGGAAATGGATGAGGCTATAGAAGCCATCGTCGCCAAAGCGCCGCAGGACCATAAAAAGGTCGCTATTATCCACGCGACGCCCAGCTCGGTGACGGTTCAGCTTGACAGCAGCATTGCCGGCTGCGCGGCTAAAATGCTTCATCTGGATAACGTCGCCGCCGACGCCCAGACCAGCGGAACGATGGAAAAGGTTCCCTACAGCATGGAAGCACTGGCAGAGAAGGACCCGGATATTATCTTCTTCACCTCCATGGGGCCGGCAGAAAAAATAGAAGAGCGGATTCGTCAGGATGTCATGTCGAATCCGGCATGGGCGACGCTGCGGGCCGTGAAGGCAGGGAAGGTATACGTTTTGCCTGAGCGGTACTTCCTCCTGAATCCCGGCCTCGACTATCCCGACGCCGTAGCCTATATGGCCCGGCTTGCCTATCCGGAGGCCTTCTCATGATAGGGCCGCGCAACCGCCTGGCCTGGCGCTGCCTCATGCTGGTTCTCTTTGCGGCGGCGGCCCTCGCCGGCGTCGTCGCGTCTGTCGCCCAGGGGGCGGCAGTGATTCCGCCCGGTCAGGTGCTTTCTATTTTATGGAATCCAACGGCCCAGACGGCCGACCAGATCGTGTGGAACCTGCGCCTGCCCAGGGCGCTGACGGGAGCTATGGTCGGGTCGAATTTGGCCGTAGCCGGAGCTATCTTGCAGGCGGTCATGCGCAATCCCCTGGCAGACCCCCATATTATCGGAATTTCTGCCGGCGCAGGCATTACGGGCATCGCCGTCCTTGTCCTGTTTCCGGCCATGACGTATCTCATGACGCCCGTGGCGTTTCTCGGGGCGATGGCAGCGGCCGGAGCGATTTACGCCCTGGCCTGGAAAAACGGCATCAAGCCGGTGCGGATTATTTTGGCCGGCGTAGCCGTTTCGGCTTTTTTGAGCGCCGGTATTTCGGGGATTCTCGTATTTTACAGCGACAGGGTACACGGTGCGTTGTTGTGGATGGTCGGCGGCTTTTCGGCAGCCAGCTGGAACGAAGCGGCTGTCGTCGCGCCCTATTGGTGCGCCGGCTTGCTGCTGGCTTTGCTCGGCGCCTATTACCTCAACGTCCTGCAGCTCGGCGACGATATGGCCCGGGCGCTGGGACTGAATATCGAGCTGGCCCGGGTGCTGCTCACGGCGGTGGCCGCCTTATTGGCCGCCAGCTCGGTCAGCGTAGCCGGCCTGCTGGGCTTTGTCGGTCTCGTCGTACCGCACATGGTGCGCCTTCTCGTCGGCACGAATTACAGCTATATCATTCCCGGCTCGGCCTTGCTGGGCATGGCCGTCGTGACGCTGAGCGATACACTGGCCCGAGTGCTCTTCGCGCCGGTCGAACTGCCGGCGGGCCTGATCATGGCTTTTATCGGCGCGCCGTTCTTTTTATTTCTCCTGCGGAAGGAAGTGTGACAGCCATGGATTACGCCGTTTCGGCAGAGCATCTGTCCCTTTCCCTGGGAGGCAGGGATATCCTGCGCGATGTTACCCTTTCCATTGAAACGGGCAGTATCACGGCCGTCGTCGGGCCCAATGGCTGCGGCAAGAGTACGCTCCTCAAGACCATGAGCCGCATGCTGCGGCCGGACAAGGGGACGATTACTATTTTCGGACGGGACATCACTTCCTTCAGCCGGCGGGAGCTGGCCCGTCATATTGCCGTGCTGCCTCAGCTGCATCAGGCTCCCGACGACATGACGGTTCGCGAATTGGCGCGCATGGGGCGGTTTCCCTATCGGACGTTTTACCGCCCGGCGTCGTCGAAGGACGAATTGTATGTGGAAAAGGCCCTGCATGCCGTCCGGCTGGAAGACAAGGCTGACGCCGTGGTCCAGCAGTTATCGGGCGGCGAGCAGCAGCGCGTCTGGCTGGCTATGCTGTTAGCCCAGCGGTCGTCGATTTTATATTTGGATGAGCCGACGACGTATTTAGACATGCGCCATCAGCTGCACATGATGCGCCTGCTGAACCATATAAACGAAAAATTAGGACTGACCATCGTCGTCGTCCTTCACGATATGAATCAGGCTCTGCAGTACACGCAGCAGGCCATCGTCATGAAAGACGGAGAAATCGTCTGCACAGGACGTACAGCCGACGTGCTGACGCCGGATCTGATGCGCCGCGTCTTCGGTGTACAGGCCGAGCTGGTTCAGAGGTCAGACGGCCGCAGGGCTTTAATCCCCCTGGGATTGGAACGATAAGGAGGGGCCTATGGATTTATTTTCCGTAACAGGCGGCAAAAAGCTGCGCTGCGGCTATACGACGGGCTCCTGCGCCGCTGCGGCGGCGAAAGCGGCGGCCCGCATGGCTCTGACGGGAGAGGCCGCAGCCGCCGTATCGATTACCACGCCGAGGGGCGTCGTGCTGACCTTGGAAATACAAGACAGCACCATGCGGCCCGGCAAGGCGCGCTGCGCTGTCGTCAAGGACGGCGGCGACGACCCGGATATCACGAACGGCCTGCTCGTCTATGCCGACGTGGCCTTAACGGCGCAGGGCGTGGCTATTCGCGGCGGCGAGGGTGTCGGCACGGTGACGAAAGCCGGCCTTGCCTGCCCTGTAGGCGAATGGGCTATCAATCCCGTACCGCGCCGCATGATTTGCCAGGCTCTGGAAGATGTAGGGACAGCCTGCGGCTATGGCGGCGGCTTTGCCGTGACGATTTCCATTCCCGGCGGCGAAGAGGTAGCGAAGAAGACTTTCAATCCCCGCCTGGGCATCGTCGGCGGTTTATCTATTTTAGGGACGACGGGCATCGTCGAGCCCATGAGCGAGAAAGCTCTCATCGATACGATACGGCTGGAAATGGATTCCCGCAAGGCTGCCGGCGACAGGCATTTGCTGGCTTTCTTTGGAAACTACGGCGTCGATTTCAGCTGCAGCCAGTTGGGTGTCGACGTGTCCAGGCGGGTGACGATCAGCAACTACGTCGGCGAGCTTCTGGACTACGGCCTGTATTGCGGCTTTGAGGACATCCTGCTCATCGGCCATCTGGGCAAGCTGGTCAAGGTAGCTCAGGGTATTATGAACACGCATTCAGCCTATGCCGACGGGCGCACGTCTTTCCTGGCGCTGGCGGCTATGCTGTGCGGTGCGTCCCGGAAGACAGGACGGGCCGTATACGACGCCGTGACGACGGACGAAGCCGTGCGCATCCTGACGCAGGAAGGGCTGCGGGAGGCCGTCATGGCCTTTACGTGTCAAAAGATAGAATATTACATGGAGCAGCGCGTTCATGGCGAAGTGCAGACCGGCGCCGTTATATTTTCTAATACGTACGGTGTTCTGGGCTGTACGAGCCGGGCGAGGAAGCTGCTTTTACATCATACGACAAGGGAGATACCATGATGAAGGGAACCTTATATTGCATCGGCGTCGGGCCGGGCGATTCGGAGCTCATTACGGTCAAGGCGTTAAAACGCATTCAAGCCTGCCCGGTGCTGGCTGCTCCGCAGGGACGGGCCGGCGTAGGGACGGCTAAGGATATTCTGCTGCAGGCCGTCGCCGCGATGGCCGACGTAGATTTGCAGGGAAAAGACATATTGAACATCGATTTCCCCATGACCCGTGATGAAGCCGCTCTGGCTCAAGCCCATGCAGACGGCGCGGCGGCGCTGGAAGCAAAATTGGCGGCCGGACTGGACGTGGCGCTCATTACGCTGGGCTGCCCGACGATCTACGCGTCAAGCCTGTACGTCCAGCGCATCGTCGAGAAACACGGTTACAAGACGGAAATCATCCCCGGCGTGCCCAGCTTCTGCGCCGCCGCGGCCCGATTGGGACGGCCCTTGTGCGAAAAGGACGAAACGCTGACGATCATTCCCGGAAATCGGAGCGACCGCTGGGAATTGCTGGCCATGGACGGAAGCAAGGTCGTCATGAAGCCGGCGGGGCCGCTGGCTGATTTGAAACAGGATTTGGCCGCCGCCGGCAGGCTGGACGCCGCGTCTATGGTCGAGCGGTGCGGCATGGCTGGGGAGAAGATATATACGTCGCTGAAGGACGCAGAAGACGGGCCGTATTTTTCCGTCGTTCTGGTCAAGGAATAGGAGGCTGCCATGGTACATTTCGTCGGCGCCGGACCAGGCGCGCCCGACTTGATCACCTTGCGGGGAAAATCCCTGCTGGAACAGGCCGATGTCATTATTTACGCCGGATCTCTGGTGAATCCGGCTCTTTTGGAGTATGCTAAAGAGGGATGCGTCGTGAAAAACAGCGCATCTATGACCTTGGAAGAGGTCATTTCTGTCATGGAACAAGCCGAGGCGGAAGGAAAGATCACGGTCCGCCTGCATACGGGCGACCCGTCCGTATACGGAGCGATTCGCGAGCAGATGGATATCCTGGCGGAGAAGGGAATCGCCTTCGACGTCGTGCCCGGCGTCAGCTCCTTCTGTGCAGCGGCGGCGGCTCTGCAGGCCGAATACACCCTGCCCGGCGTAAGCCAGTCCGTCGTCATCACGCGCATGGAAGGGCGTACGCCTGTGCCGGACCGGCAGAAAATCGCCGATTATGCCGCCCACCAGGCGACGATGGTCATTTTCCTCAGCGCCGGCTTGCTGGAAGGACTGCAGGAGGAGCTGCAGAAAGGCGGATACGACGGACAGACGCCGGCAGCGATCGTCTACAAGGCGTCGTGGCCGGAAGAACGGGTCTGCCGCTGCACTGTCAGTACGCTGGCCGAGACGGCCAAAACACAGGGCATCGACAAGACGGCCCTCATCCTCGTCGGCGAGTTTCTCGGCAGCGCCTATGACAGAAGCTTATTATATGATCCTGCGTTTACCCACGGGTATCGCCAAGGAAAGAGGAAATAAGGCGGCCCGGATACGGCAAGGTATGCCCGTACGAGGAGGCAGATTGGTATGGAAGCAGTCGTTTTTTCATTTACCGCCGCGGGGACGGCGCTGAGCTTGCGCATCGGCCCCGTATTATCTGAATTGGGATTCATCGTAACCCATGAAACGATGAATAAATTTATTCCTATGAACCCGGCCGTGCTGCGGCCCTTTCCACTGAATGTAGCCGAAAGCGTCCGCCTGGCTTTCCGCAACGCCGAGGCCCTCGTCTTCGTCGGCGCGGCAGGCATCGCCGTGCGCTCTGTCGCTCCGCAGCTGCGGGGCAAGGAGAAGGATCCGGCCGTGCTGGTCGTCGACGAAAAAGGGGAATACGTTGTTCCCCTGCTGTCCGGCCATATCGGCGGGGCGAACAACATCGCCCGGTATCTGGCGAAGGGATTAGGCGGCCATGCCGTCATCACGACGGCGACGGACGTCAACAATCTCTTTGCCGTCGACGAATGGGCGGCAGTGCAGGGACTGCGCTTGTCGTCTCTGACCGACGCCAAGGCCTTCGCCGCGGCTCTTCTCGAACGGGGACAGGCTGGCTTGTACAGCGACTTTCCCTTAGGCGGCGACGTGCCGGCCAGTCTGGTGCAGGCCGAACAGGGCCCGGCAGGTCTAGCTGTTACGGTAAAGGACGAATGCCATCCCTTCGCCGTGACCGTCGTAGCCCGCCCGCCGATCCTGCACATCGGTGTAGGCTGCCGCCGCGGCGCGAGCGCCGATTTCATCGCCCGCCGCGTCGGCGAGGATATGGAACAGCTCCACCTGAGCTGGGATGCCGTAGCCGATGTCAGCACGATTGATATAAAGAAGGACGAAGTAGGTATTACGGAATTTGCCCGGGCACGCCATCTGCCGGTGCGCTACTATACGGCGCGGCAGCTCAACGACGCGCCGGGAAAATTTATTTCGTCAGGCTTTGTGCGGCGCGTCGTCGGTACGGATAACGTCTGCGAACGGGCTGCCGTCTTATCCAGCCATGGCGGCCGGCTGCTGCTGGAAAAATCGGGCCGCGACGGCGTAACTGTAGCCATTGCCTGCGAAGAATACGTCGTCCAGTTCGGCAAGAAGGAGGACAAGGTATGAAGCATACGGTGTATGTCGTCGGTATCGGGCCGGGCGGCCCTGCCGGCATGACGGCCGAGGCTCGTCAGGTGCTGGACCGCTGCGACTGCATTATTGGATACACTACGTATATTGGACTGATAAAAGAAGAGTACTCTCATAAAGAGCTGTTAGATACGGGGATGACGAAGGAAGCCGACCGCTGCCGCTTGGTCATAGACAAGGCCCGCGAAGGCAAGACGGTGGCCCTCGTTTCCAGCGGTGACGCCGGCGTGTACGGCATGGCCGGCATCATGCACGAAGTGGCGGCGGACTGCGATGACATCGACGTCGTCGTCGTGGCCGGCGTGACGGCGGCCTGCTCGGGGGCGGCTCTGCTGGGCGCACCTTTGACTCACGATGTCTGCCTCATTTCCCTCAGCGACCTGCTTACGCCCTGGGAAGTCATCGAAAAGCGCCTGCGCTGCGCCGCTGAAGGCGATTTCGTCATCGTCCTGTACAATCCGGCCAGCAAAAAACGGGCTGACTATCTGCGCAAGGCCTGCCAGATTATTCAGGCCTATCGGCCGGGGAATACGCCGGCCGGCGTCGTCCGCTATATCGGCCGCGACGGCGAGACGGCGGAGATCACGACGCTGACACAGCTGCAGGACATGGTGCTGGATATGTTTTCCACCGTCTTTATCGGCAACAGCCAGGCGAAGGTGCTGAAGGGCAAGATGGTGACGCCGCGCGGGTACGTCTTGTGACGGCCGTCTGGATTGCCGGCGGTACGACGGAAGGCCGGCTGCTGGCAGAATACGCGGCGGGACTGCCCCTGACGGTATACGTGTCCGTCGCCACGGCCTACGGCGCGGCCCTATTGCCTAAGGCTGATAATATCCGCGTCGTCACGCGGCGCATGGACCGGCAGGCTATGATTGCCTTTCTGCGCGGGTATCATATACGGCTGGCCGTCGACGCGACCCATCCCTATGCCGCTGCGGTTACGGAAAATATACAGGCCGCCTGCAGGGAAGATAACGTTCCCTATTGCCGCGTTGTCCGGCCCTGTACGGAGCACGGCGGCGTCGTCACAGTCGACTCGATGGAAGGGGCGGCGGAAATGCTGAGTCATACGACGGGAAGGATATTCCTGACGACAGGCAGCAAGGATTTGGATATCTTCGCCGCCGTTCCCGATTACAGGGAGCGCATCTACCTGCGCATCCTGCCCCTGCCGTCGTCGCTGGAGCGGGCGCTGAATCTGGGTTACGACCCGGCCCATATGATCTGCATGCAGGGCCCCTTTTCAGCGGATCTGAACGCCGCTATGTTTGCCCAGACCCAGGCGGCCTATGTCGTCACCAAGGACTCAGGGCAGGCCGGCGGCTATGGCGAAAAGGAAGAGGGAGCCCGTCGGGCCGGCGCCGTCCTTATCGTCGTGAAGCGGATGGCGGAAAGGGGAATTTCATTGGAAGACGTAATAAAACGGCTGCGGCAGGCAGCCTGCGGGGAGGGAAGGGCATGAAGGTATACATCGTCGGCATGGGGCCGGGACATCCTGATTTTTTGACGATACAGGGGAAACGGGCTGTCGAAGAAAGCCGGGTTATCTTGGGCGACAGGCGCATGACCGAGGCCTTTTCCTCCCTGGGAAAGAACATAATTTCAACGTATAAACCGTCGGAAATACGGCGCGTCTTAGCGTCTATGGAAGATGGAGACGGGCCGGCGGCCGTCGTCGTGTCCGGCGACGTCGGCTTTTTTAGTTTAGGTCGGCTGCTGACAGACATTCCGGGCTGTACGGTCATATCTTGCCCGGGCATCAGCAGCCTCGCGTATTTTGCCGCCAAGGTGCGGACGCCATGGCACGACGCATACTGCGTCAGCCGGCATGGCCGCCGGGAGTCCGTCGCCGCCGCCGTATACGGCCATCAAAAGGTATTCTGCCTGACCGGCGGCAGCGATACAGTATCTCTGATTTGCCGGGAGCTGTGTCAGGCCGGCTTAGGCCATGTCCGCGTCGATGTTGGACAGAATTTATCCTATGAAGACGAGCAAATCCTGTCCGGCACGGCGGAAGAGATGGCGGCGCAGGATATTGGCGGCCTGGCCGTCATGATGATATACAACGATCATCCCTTGCCGACGACGACGCCTGTCCACGGCCTGCCCGACGACGCCTTTGTCCGCAGCGGCGCACCTATGACCAAGCGTTCTGTCCGGGCTGTCGCCATTTCCCATCTGGCGCCGCAGGCCGGCGACTGCGTGTACGATATCGGATCCGGTACGGGGTCCTGCACGGTCGAGCTGGCTCGCCAGACTCCTTTTGGACATGTATTCGCCTTTGAAATCGACGAAGAGGCCTTGTCCCTGGTGCAGGAAAACTGCCGCCGCTTTGCCGTGGAAAACGTTTCCATCATCCCGGGCGACGCCGCCGAAACGATGGAGCCTATTCCCGCGCCGGACTGCGCCTTTATCGGCGGCACGAAGGGAAAGATGGCGAATATCCTGGACGGCATATACGGAAAAAACGCGGCCTGCCGCATCGTCATGACGGCGATTACCATCGAAACGCTGGCCGACATTACGGCCTATTATAAAGACAAAGGCCGATATACGCTGGATATTACGCAGCTCAGCGCGGCAGAGAGCCGGCGCGTCGGCCCGTATCACATGATGACGGGGCAAAATCCCGTCTATATCCTGACGGCGCTGCCGAAGGAGGGACGCCTATGAAGGAGACGAGGACGCCGCGGCTGATGATTGCCGCCCCTAAAAGCGGCGGCGGCAAAACGACCATCGTCTGCGCGCTTCTGCGGGCCCTGCAGAAGATGGGATTGACGGCGGCAGCTTTTAAGAGCGGCCCCGATTACATCGACCCCTTATTTCACAGCCGCGTCCTCCAGACAGCGTCTCATACTCTGGATTTGTTTTTATTCGGAAGAGGCGGGCAGGGGGCGGCGACGGCCCGCTATCTGCTGGCCTCAGGCAGCGACGGCGCAGATATCGCCGTATTGGAAGGAGCCATGGGCTATTACGACGGCGTCGGCACGACGAGCGAGGCCAGTGCTTATGATTTGGCTAAGGTCACGAATACGCCCGTCGTCCTCGTCGTCGACGGCTCCGGCGCGGGACTGTCCCTGGCGGCTCAAATCAAGGGGACGGCGGCCTTCCGGCGGGACAGCCGGATTGCCGGGTTTATCGTCAATCACGTCAAGCCCGGTGTGTACGCCTACTTTAAGGACGCGTGGGAGAAAGAGACAGGACTGACCGCCTTCGGCTGTTTTCCCGACATGGCCGGCTGCGCCTTTGCCAGCCGCCATTTAGGATTGGTCACAGCCGGGGAGATTGAAGATTTCCGAAGTAAAATAGACGCGCTGGCCGAGCAGGCAATGCAGTCTGTCGATATGGACGCTCTCGTATCCCTGGCCCGGTCAGCGCAGCCTTTGCCGTACGAAGTGCCTGTGCTGGAGCCGGCAGGGCCTGCCCGCATCGCTGTGGCCAGGGACGAAGCCTTCTGCTTTTATTATGAAGACAGCCTGACCTTGCTGAAGCAGCTGGGAGCGGAGCTGGTATATTTTAGTCCCCTCCACGACGAAAGGCTGCCTGACTGCGAAGGCGTGTACCTCGGCGGCGGCTATCCGGAGCTCTACGCAGAAGCCTTAGCAGCCAACGCCGCGATGAAGGGCAGTTTAAAACGGGCTTTGTCAGATGGCATGCCCTGCGTTGCTGAGTGCGGCGGCTTTATGTACCTGTTGGAAGAATTTTCCGCAGGAGAGCAATCCGTTTCCTGGTGCGGCGTCCTGCCGGGAAGTTCGAAGATGACGGATCACCTGACCCGATTCGGCTACGTCACGCTGACAGCCGAAGAAGATACGATGCTCTGCCGCCGCGGCGATACCATCTGCGCCCACGAATTTCATTATTCCGACAGCACGGACAACGGCGCTGCCTTTACGGCCCGAAAGGCGTCGGGAAGGCGATCGTGGCCCTGCGGGCGCAGCGAAGGCCGTATTGTCGCAGCGTATCCGCACATTCATTTCTGGGGCAATCCGGACTGGGCCCGCCGGTTCGTCGCCGCATGCCGTATGTACAGGGAGGAACGCCATCATGAAGATTGAACATATTTTGCCGGCCGACATCGAACGGCGCAGCATGGAAATCATCGAAGAGGAACTGGGGGAAATCTGCCTGCCGCCTATGGAAAAGGACGTCATTAAGCGGGTCATCCATACCAGCGCCGATTTCGATTACGCCCGGACGCTGCGCTTCAGCGATGCCGCCGTGGAGCGGGGATTGGCTGCTTTGCGGCAAGGCTGTACTATCGTGACTGATACGAACATGGCTTGTACAGGCATCAGTCAGGCCGCTCTCGACAAGCTGGGCTGCCGCAAGGTTTGCTTTATGGCCGACGCCGACGTAGCTGCTGAAGCAAAGGCCAAAGGGACGACGCGGGCCGCCGCCTGCATGGACAAGGCCTGCCGACTCGAGGGGCCGGTCATCATCGCCGTCGGCAACGCGCCGACAGCCCTCATCCGCCTTCATGAGCTTATGGAGCAGGGAGACATACGGCCGGAGCTCGTCATTGCTGTTCCCGTAGGCTTCGTCAACGTCGTCTATGCCAAGGAGCTTATTATGGCCGGCAGGGCGCCTTATATCGCCGCTAAAGGCCGCAAGGGCGGCAGCAACGTCGCCGCGGCGATCTGCAATGCCCTGTTGTACAAGCTGACGCGGAACGCCTGACTTCATCAATATATGTATTCGTAAAGCCTGTCTTTCCCCGTGATGACGATAGGGGGAAGGACAGGCTTGTTTGTTCTTGTGCCGATGGGATAACTCTGTTATACTATATATAGATAGTTGATTAAGTCAACTGAATGGTTGGCGAAAAGGAGGCCTTACCTATGGATTACTCGCAGATACGATATACCTTCGGCGTGCTGAACCGCCGTTCCCAGGCTTATATTACCGACGCCTGCCGGCCGTGGCGCATCGGCTACAGCGAATATGTGCTGCTCGTCGAGCTGTACCGCGGCGACGGCTGCAGCCAGGATGAGCTGAGCAGGCAATTATCCGTCGACAAGGGTTTAATCGCCCGCTGCGTCAAATCGCTGGAAGAAAAAGGCTATGTACGGCGCAGGCAGGATGAAAAGGACAAGCGCTTTAAATATATTTATCTGACAGAAACGGCCCGGCAAGCTCAGAAAGAACTGCTGCGCCTGTCGGAAATATGGATTCGAGCCTTGACCAAGGATATGGATGACGCTCTTATAGAAACTACGATACAGGGGATGACGAAGGCGGCGGATAACGCGGCCTCCCTGACTTGGAACAAAGCCGACGGAGAAATGGAGGGATGACATATGAAGGCATCGCAAACGTGGCTGTATGTCGCGGCTCTCGTCGTGTTCACCGCGGCGGCGGCCGGATGCGGCCAGCAGCCGGCAGAGACGGAAGCGCCGCAGCTGGTCCGTACTGTCACCGTAGGCGCTGAGGCCGAAAGAGAAGGCAGCGCTTACTCCGGCACGGTGCGGGGCCGTTATGAAAGCGCCCTGGCCTTTCAGGCCGGAGGACGCATTACGGCGCGCAACGTCCAGCTCGGCAGCGTCGTCCATGCCGGCGACGTCCTCATGACGGTGGACCCTAAGGACGTCGTCCAGTCCGTGTACCAGGCTCAGGCCCAGGTCAGTGCGGCCCAAGCCCAGCTTCAATTAGCCGAAGCGAATCTGGCCCGCTACAAGCAGCTCTTTGCCCAGGACGCCGTGAGCGCCGCCGCCCTCGACCAATATCAGACGGCTTACGACCAGGCGGCAGCCCAATACCAGCAGGCGGCCGCTCTGCAGCAGGCTCAGGAGAACCAGCTGTCCTATACGAATTTGACGGCTGACGCCGACGGCGTCGTATCGGCTCTTTCTGGCGAAGTAGGGCAGGTCGTTGCCGCTGGCCAGACTGTGCTGACCCTCGTCCATTCTGGCGAACTGGAGGTGCAGATCGACGTGCCTGAAAACAAGCTGGCTGAATTCCCCGTCGGACAGGCCGTAACCCTTTCCTTTTGGGCCCTGCCCGGTCAGACGGCTCAGGGGACGGTACGGGAAGTATCGCCCATGGCTGATGCGGCTTCCCGTACCTACGCCGTGCGCGTCGCCGTTCCGTCACCTCCAGAAGGCATGCAGCTGGGCATGACGGCCAGCGTGCATGTCAGCGCGGCAGATGGGAGCGGCTCGTATACCTTGCCCTTATCTGCCCTGTACCAGACAGGCGATGCGCCGCAGGTCTGGGTCGTCGGCAAAGACGGGACCTTATCTTTGAAGACTGTTTCCGTCGAAGGCTTCGGCGATAATACCGTCGCCGTGACGGGCCTTGCCGCCGGCGATGTCGTCGTCACAGCCGGCGTCCATATGCTGCGCGAAGGGCAGACGGTACGAACGGAAGGTGAGGGTACATGAGAAACTTATCGGAACTGGCTATTAAAAACAGAACCCTCGTCTGGTATTTCATCATCGTCATCGCTATTGCCGGCGTCTTTTCCTATATGAAGCTGGGCCGCATGGAAGACCCGGCCTATACAGTGCGGCAAATGGTCGTCACTGCCGCCTGGCCCGGCGCGACGGCCCGGCAGATGGAAGAGCAGGTGACGGATAAAATCGAAAAGAAGCTCCAGGATACGCCGAACCTCGACTACCTGAAAAGCTATTCCCGCCCCGGCCAAACGGTCATTTACGTGTACCTGACCGACCAGGCGCCGCGGGACAGTATCCGCGACACGTGGCACGAGGTGCGCAATTTGACGGAAGACATGAAATCGGAGCTGCCTGACGGCGTCGTCGGGCCGTTCTTCAACGACCGCTTCGACGACGTATACGGCTCGGTGTACGCCGTAACCGGCGACGACTACTCCTATGAAGAGCTACGGCAGAAGGCCGAGGAAATCCGCCGCATCATGCTGACCGTCGACGACGTGAGCAAGGTAGAGCTCGTCGGCGAGCAGTCGGAAGCAGTCTACATAGAAGTTGCCAACGATAAATTGGCCGAGCTGGGAATTCCGCCGACGGCTATTTCCGACGCCGTCAGCGGGCAGAACGCTATGACGCCGGCCGGCATGGTCGATACGGAATCAGACAACGTATACCTCCGCGTCAGCGGCGTCTTTGACGATTTGGAAAGCATCCGCAACCTGCCCATAAACGCCAACGGCCGTCTGTTCCGCCTCGGCGATATCGCTTCCGTCGAACGGCGCTATACGGAGCCGGCAGACCCGAAGATGTTTTTCGACGGCAAGCCTGCCGTGGGCATTGCCTTGTCCATGAAAAACGGCGGCAATATATTGGAATTAGGAAACAATCTGGAAAAGATGCAGCAGTACGTCAAGCAAAATTTACCAGCCGGTATGGAGCTCCATCAGGTGTCGGACCAGCCTAAGGTCGTCGAGGAATCCATCGACGACTTCGTCGATACCCTCCGCGAAGCTATCCTCATCGTGCTGGCCGTCAGCTTCCTGAGCCTGGGCCTGCGGACGGGCCTCGTCGTAGCCTGCTGTATTCCCCTGGTCCTGACGGGCGTATTCTGCGTCATGGAAGTGGCCGGCATCGACCTGCACAAGGTATCCTTAGGGGCCCTGATCATTTCCCTGGGCCTTCTCGTCGACGACGCTATCATCGCCGTGGAAATGATGAGCGTCCAGCTTGAGAGGGGCATGAACCGTCTCGACGCGGCCTGCCATGCCTTTAAGGTGACGGCCAAGCCCATGCTGACGGGGACCCTCGTCACCTGCGCCGGTTTTATTCCCGTGGCCTTTTCCGACGGCGCGGCATCGGAATTTTGTCAGGCCTTGTTCCCGGTCATCTTGTCGGCCCTGGTGCTGTCGTGGCTCGTGTCGGTCATGGCTGCGCCCTTGTTTGGGTACTATCTCATCCGGGTGAAAGCGGTTAAGACGGAAGAGACGCTGTACCAAAACCGCTTTTACGATGGGTTCCGCACCGTTCTCGTATGGTGCCTGTCTCATCGGCGGGCCGTCATAGGCGGCACGGCGGCGTTGTGCATTGCCGCGGCGGGACTGATGAAGTATATTCCCCAGGAATTTTTCCCGCCGTCCCTGCGGCCGGAAATCATCGTCGAAATGACCCTGCCCGAAGGCTCGTCGCTGGCGGCGACGGAAAAGGAAGCGGCCCACTTAGCCCGGTATCTGGATACGAAGACCGGCCAGATAAAAAATTATTCTTATTATGTCGGCGAAGGGGCGCCCCGCTTTGTCCTGACCCTGGAGCCCGTCCTTCCGGCTGACAATTACGCCCAGTTCGTCGTCGTAGCGGCCGACGTAGAGGGGCGGGAAGCCCTGGCCGAGGATATACGGCGCGAAATAGAAGAAAGACAGCCCGGCGTGCGCTGCAATATCAAGAGCATCCCCCTGGGGCCGCCTTCGGATTATCCTATCATGCTGCGCGTGTCCGGCTATGACATAGACAAGGTGAAGGCCTACGCTGCCCAGGCCGCCGACGCGGTGCGGCAGGACCCGAACGTCCGCCAGGTCTTCCTCAACTGGAAGCAGAAGAGCGAAATCGTCCAGGTTCGCCTCGATCAGGACAAGCTGCGGGCTATGGGCGCATCGGGTCAGACCATTGCCCAGACGCTGTATACGGAACTGAGCGGCGCGACGATTGCCGAGTATTACGGGGCTCCTGACAAGACCATCGCCATCCAGCTTCGCCTTTCGCCGGACGGGCGGAATGATTTATCCCGTATCCGCAGCCTGCCCGTCTACGCCGGCACGGCAGGCTACGTGCCGCTGGAGCAGGTGGCGATGATTTCCTACGGCGCTGAAGAGGGCCTTATCTGGCGGCGCGATTTGAAGCCGACCATCACCGTCGAAGGGACGATTCGCTCCGGTACGGCCAACGACGCGACGCAGAAGGCCTACGACGACACGGCGGCCATCCGCAGTAGTCTGCCCTTCGGGTATTCCATTGAAGTAGACGGCGATTTGGAAAACAGCCAAAAATCCCTGGGATATCTGCTCAAGCCCGTGCCGGTCATGGTGCTGCTCATCATGACCCTGCTCATGATCCAGCTCCGCAGCGTCTCTCTCATGGCTCTGACCCTGATTACAGCTCCTATGGGCGTTGTCGGCGTAGCCATCGCCATGCTGCTGCTCGGCAAGTCTCTGGGGTTTGTGGCGTATCTGGGCATCTTGGCCCTGGGCGGCATGATCATCCGCAATTCGGTCATCCTCATCGACCAGATTAAGCAGCATTTGGCTGCCGGTGAAGACCCGTGGCACGCCGTCATCGACTCGGCCGTCCTGCGGTTCCGCCCGATCATGCTGACGGCTGCGGCGGCGATTCTCGGCATGGTTCCCCTCATGACCAGCATTTTCTGGGGACCGATGGCCGTGGCCATTGCCGGCGGCCTTCTCGGCGCGACCGTGCTGACTTTACTAGTCCTGCCGACGATGTATGCGGCATGGTTCCGCATTTACCCGGAGTAGGGTAGACATTTCGTCCCCCGCAGGGTCGCGAACAGCCCGCCTCGTCCGTCGGTCATCCGGCAGTATCATTGGGACCAAAAAGAAATACAAGGAGCATCTTACATATTTTTGAAAGAAATTATATGTAAAATGCGCCTTTTTCTATCATTTTCATGTGGCAAGATAGAAAAATTTTGCTATAATAGAAAACGTACCCAAAGATGGAGAATACTAAGCAAGGGAGGTGCGACGATGAAACGGAATATTGTTCTCGTAGGCATGATGGGGAGCGGCAAAAGTCATATAGGACGAAAACTGGCTCAGCGTCTAGGATGGCAGTTCGTCGACACGGACCGGCGCATCGAGCGGGCCGTCGGCATGACCATCGCCGAATTCTACGCCCATGCCGGCGAAAAGGGGTTTCGCGAACGGGAGCTCAACGTCCTGCAGCAGGTCAGCCGCTATCACGAAGCGGTTATTTCCTTTGGCGGCAATTTTCCCATGAGTATAGAGACCTACCGGATTTTGCACCGCCATGGTTTCATTATCGCCCTTTTGTCGGAGCCGTTCCGCGTAGAAGAGCGGGTGAGCCGTCACATCGGCAAGCGGCCTACTGTCGATTACGACAACTTACGGGAATTTGTCCATAAGATGATGCGCCAGTGGGAAGAAATCTATCCCTACTGCGATTGTGTCGTCGATACGACACGCGGCGGCGCATCGCAAATCGTAGATACGATTGTCCAGAAGATAGAAGAAAAGAAAGTGCAGTTTATTGCCAGAGAAAAAGGAGTATGATGTCATCATGATTAGTAAAATCGGCGTATTGACCAGCGGCGGCGACGCCCCGGGCATGAATGCGGCTATTCGCGGCGTAACGCGCTATGCGATTGAAAAGGGTTTGGCTGTTGAAGGGATTATCCGCGGTTACGAAGGACTGCTTCGTCATGAAACGATAACCTTGGATCGCAGGACTGTCGGCGGCATCATCCACCGCGGCGGTACGATCCTGCGCACAGCCCGCTGTCTGGAATTTATGGAAAAAGACGTGCAGAAGGAAGCGGCAGATTACCTGCGGTCCCTGGAAATCGACGCCCTCGTCGTCATCGGCGGCGACGGCTCCATGCGCGGTGCCCAGGCGCTGAGCCACTGCGGGATTCCAACGATGGTTATCCCCGGAACTATCGACAACGACATGATGGGAACCCAGTACACCATCGGTTTCGATACGACGGTCAATACCGTTCTCGAATCGATCAATAAAATCCGCGATACGGCCTCATCTCATGAACGGGTTGCCGTCATCGAAGTTATGGGCCGCAACGCCGGCTTCATCGCCTTGTACGCCGGCATGGCCTCCGGGGCGGAAGCGGTTCTCGTGCCGGAGCATGAAGTAAACCTGCCGCGCTTGTGCGAGCACTTGGCAGAATCGCACCGCATCGGCAAGCTGAGCAGCATTGTCGTCGTTGCGGAAGGTGCGGCTAAGGGAACGGATGTCGTGGATTACATCAAAGAGCACACCTATCTCGAACCGAATCTGACCGTTCTCGGATATGTACAGCGCGGCGGCGCGCCCAGCGCCCTCGACGCTACCATGGCTGGCTTATACGCTCAGAAAGCCATTGATTCCCTGCTGGCGGGAACATATAACTGCGTTATCGGACTCATTGGCCGCCGCATCGCCGCGACGCCGTATTCCGAAGCGCCGCATTTCCATTTCCCCATCAGCGATAATATGTACCAACTTGTTCATATGTTGGGCCGATAAGGGAATAATGCGTTGACAACGCATAAAAATGCAATTATAATAGGTCAAGGTATAATTTATCTGGTAATTGCATGTTTTATGCATATTGTTGCGGAATAGGAGTGTTTTTTATGTCATTTGATTTTAGTCTTATTATAGACTCCTTGCCCTTGCTGCTCACCGGTGCTGCCGTTACGATTGAAATCACGGCTATTGCCGTGGCCTTAGGCTTTATCCTGGGCCTGATCACCAGCGTCTGCCGCCTGTCGAGCATTAAGATCCTGCGGGTCATTGCGATTTGCTATGTAAATATCATCCGCGGTACGCCTATGCTGGTACAGATCTTCCTGATTTACTTTGCCCTGCCTATGATTATCGGCGAGCGCATCAATCCCTTTGTCGCCGCCGTTGCCGCCTGCTCGATCAACAGCGGCGCCTACGTATCGGAAATCTTCCGTGCCGGCATTCAGGCTGTCGATAAGGGACAGATGGAAGCAGGCCGTTCCCTGGGGTTGTCGTGGATGCAGACGATGCGGTACATCATCCTGCCTCAGGCTTTTAAAAATGTCATCCCGCCCTTGGGCAACGAATTCATTTCCATGACCAAGGAAACGTCCTTGGTTTCGGTCATCGGCTTTGAAGAATTGACGCGCCGCGGTCAGCTCATTATCGCAAAGACCTACGGCTCCTTTGAAATCTGGATGACCGTCGCGGCCCTGTATTTAATCATGACCCTGAGCATTGCCCAGCTGGTCAGCTTCTTGGAACGGAGGTTTGCAACGGATGATAGAAATTAAAGGATTAAAAAAGAGCTTCGGCAAGCACGATGTCCTGAAGGGCATCGACTTGACCATTCACGATAAAGAAGTCGTGGTCATCATCGGCCCGTCCGGTTCCGGCAAGAGCACTATCCTTCGCTGCATAAACTATCTGGAACATCCTACAGCCGGTGAAATCATCGTTGACGGCATCAGCATGAGCGATGCCAAGAGCATCAACAGTATCCGCAAGGAAGTCGGCATGGTCTTCCAGCGCTTTAATTTATTTCCTCACATGACCGTATTGGAAAATATCGTCCTGTCGCCGATGAAGACGAGAGGCGAATCGCGGGAAGATGCGGAAAAAACGGCAATTAAGCTCTTGGAAAAGGTCGGCTTGGCCGATAAGAAGGACGCCTATCCGGGAACCTTGTCCGGCGGCCAGCAGCAGCGTGTTGCCATTGCCCGCGCCTTGGCGATGAAGCCGAAATTCATGCTCTTTGACGAACCGACATCAGCTCTCGACCCGGAAATGGTCCGGGAAGTACTGGACGTCATTAAGGACTTGGCCAAGGAAGGTATGGCCATGGCTATCGTCACTCACGAAATGGGCTTTGCCCGCGAAGTAGCCGACCGCGTCTTGTTCATCGACGGCGGCTATATCCTCGAAGAAGGCAAGCCTGACGATATCTTTTTCCATCCTCAGGAAGAACGGACACAGTCCTTCCTTTCGAAAATTCTATAAGCAAGGCACAACGCGGCTGTCCCGGCAGAGGGGCCGCGTTTTTTTGTGCGTTTATCGTTGAATGGATATGATATAATGAATATAAGCGGGCGCTGAGCGGCGGCTCTAGCGCAATGGACAGACAGGAAGGTAGAAACGATGGCAAAGAAGAAGGCAAAGGCCGGCGACGTCATATTCGTAGACCGGGGGTTGTTTCGCCATTTCGGCGTATATGTCGGCCATGACCGGGTTATACACTATGCACCGCCGAAGGGCGAATTCAAGTTTGACGCCGACGAGGCCTGCATTCACGAGGCTTCTATGGAGGAGTTTTTAGACGGCGATGAGACCTACTATGTATGCGACTTTTCTGAGGACGACCATCGCGATGACGATGATGATTCGTGGTGGGACATATTTCGCTCGGCCTTGGAGGCCATCGTCGGCGAAGAAGAGCCTAAGGAGCAGTTTCATCTGTATACGCCTCAGTCTACCATAGCCAGGGCCAGGCGGCGCATTGGCGAAAAATCCTACGATTTGCTGGAAAACAACTGCGAACACTTCGCCTTGTGGTGCAAGACGGGCATTTCCGAATCCCGCCAGGTCGACGGCCTGATGGGTTGCATCTCGACGGTAAAGCTCGTGGCAAAACTGCTGGATTAGACTGGGCGCAAAAAAAGTCTCAGAAATATATTTGATGTGACCCCAAAAAGTTAGACTTTAGTAACGAGGTAGTTTTTGCTATCTCGTTACTTTTTTATGCAGCGGATAGAGACCGCCTGTATTGGACAGGACTCTTCCAGCCTAGTTTTTCTTTGATTCGTTGTTCGTTATAGTACTTGATATACTGTTCGATGGCTGATTTCAATTCTTCGTAGCTATAATACACGACGCCGTAGTACATTTCCTGTTTCAGTAAGCCGAAGAAGTTCTCCATCACCGCATTATCCAGACAGTTGCCTTTCCGGGACATGCTTTGAAAAATCCGCTCTTGCTTGAGCTTACGGACGTACGCCTTCATTTGGTATGCCCAACCCTGGTCGGAATGGAAGGTTCGGCGATAGGGGCAATCCGCCGTGATGCGGATCGCTTCCGCCTGTGCTTCTAATATATTTTCGGCCGAAGGACGGTTCCCTATTCTATAGCTGAGGATTTCTCCATTGAACATATCCATAAAGGGATCCAGATACAGCTTATGCTGCGTCAGATGCCCTTGGGCATCCACTTCATAGTATTTAAATTCTGTCGTATCTGTTGTG